>JAEWAD010000509.1 GCA_023391905.1 Pseudomonadota bacterium
GCTGTCGCCTTAGAATATCGACGAGAACTGGTCGATGTTCGAGGCGTCGTAGGTGAACGGGTCGCTCATCGCGGCCGAACGGTTGTCGTCCAGCGTGATCTTGCCGACGCGGCCGATCGAGATCTCGGCGCCCGGCTCCGCCTTGGCGGTGCCCTTGATCAGGCTGTTGGCGATCATGGTCGCCGAATAGCCGAGGTCGATCGGGTTCCAGATGGCGAAGGACTTGGACGCGCCCGACTTGATGTGGGCGGCCATTTCCGACGGCAGGGCGAGGCCGGTGACGTTGATCTTGCCGATCTTGCCGGCGTCGGTGACGGCCTGCGCCGCGGCGACGATGCCGACGGTGGTCGGCGCCGAGATGGCGACGAGGTCGGGATGGGTCGAGATCAGGCCCTGGGCCTCGCGATACGACTTGTCGAACAGGTCGTCGCCATAGACGGTCGCCACGACTTCAACGCCGGGGAAATCGGCGTAGTGTTCCTTGGCGGCAGCCAGCCAGGCGTTCTGGTTGGTGGCGGTGGCGGTGCCCGACAGGAAGGCCATCTTGCCCTTGCCGTCCGGCATGTTGTCGGCCGCCAGCTTGATGATCGTCTTGCCGATCAGGTCGATCGACGACGGGTCGAGCTGCACGTCGCGGCCTTCCGGCGCCACGCCGGAATCGAACGAGACGACGGTGATGCCGCGCTGCTTGGCCTTCTGAAGGGCCGGAACCAGGGCGTCGGGGTCATTGGCCGAGATGACGATCGCGTTGACCTGCTGGGCGATCAGGGCGTTGATCACCTCGATCTGGCCTTCGGCGGTCGGCTCGGTCGGGCCGGTGAAGATGATCTTCGTGTCGCCGATTTCCTTGGCCGCCTCTTCGGCGCCCTTGCCGGCTGCCACGAAGAAGCCGTTGCCGATATCCTTGGCCACCACGGCGATGCGGGTCTCGGCGACGGCGGCCGAAACGGTCGAAAGCATCAGCCCGGCAACCAGGGCCGAACCGAGGCCCAAAATCTTAGCTCTTGTCACGTGTCCCTCCTAAACAATGCGACAGGATTATCAGGCTAGCATGCCAAACTCATAAGTCGAGGACATGGTTGCAACACTCCACGCTGTCGTTGCGTCGCCCCGTCCGCTGCGCTCCGGCCGCCGCCGCCAACCTTACGTCGCCTCCTGTATTCACGCCCATCCGGCCGATCGAATTGCCAGTCCGACCAAGATCAGACGGCACGAGGATGGATGAAGAAGGGCGCTTCCCAAGCGGAACTTTCTTAACCAGAGAGCTCTAGCTTGGGTTGCATGGGCGCCGAGAGGATGACGGCGCGATCTTCCGACGGCGGCTGGATCCATGACATCGAAGTTGGCAATGCGGCGCCCCCTGAGCTTGTCCCGGCGCGCGCTGCTCGGCGGCGCCCTGGCGGCCATCGCCGTGCCGCGCGCCCTCGCCGAGCCGCTGAGCGACCTCACCCGGATCTATCGCAACAAGCCGCTGCGGATCACGATGCCCGGCTTCGCCTCGCCGCCCTTCTTCGAAGCCGCGGGCGCCGACAACGAGGGCATCGACGTCGTTCTCGCCGAGGCGATCGCGCGCACCCTGGAGGTGGACGTCAGCTTCGACCGGCAGCCGCGCACCTTCGACGAGGCCGTCGACGAGATCGCCAGCGGCGCCGCCGATCTGGCGATCTGCAAGTTGAGCCGCACGGTGCGGCGCGGGCGCCTGATCCGCTATTCGCGCCCCTACGCGGTTTTCAACCACGGCCTCATCGCCAACCGCGTCCGGTTGGCGCAGATGGCGGACGGCCAGTCGGCCGAGCAGGTGATCCGCGATTTCAGCGGCATTCTGGGCGTCATCGGTCATTCCGCCTTCGCCGAGTTCGCCAGCACCAGCTTCCCCCGGGCCACCATCCGCGAGTTTCCCGACTGGGGTTCGATGATCGAGGCCGTTCGCGCCGAACTGATCGACATGGCCTATCGCGACGACTTCGAGATCAAGAAGCTGCTCGTCGACGACCCATCGCTGACAGTCGTCGCGCGCTCGATCACGCTGACCGACAAGACGGACACGCTGGCGATCGGCATCCGTCCGGACGCCGCGCACCTGGCCGCCTTCGTCGACCTGTTCCTCGACATCTCGCGCGGCGGCGCCGTCATGAAGACCGACGAGATCATCGCGCGCTATCGCGCCAGCCGGGGGGTCTGAAGCGTGTCGACCGACGAGACCCTCCCCGCGCCGACGCCGCGATCCACCCTCCTCACCGTACTCAAGCGCGTCCTGCGCTCGCCCATCACCACGCTGGTGCTGATCGGCGCCGGCATCCTGTGCGGCATCCACGCGCCGGCGGTCGCCCATGCCCTGG
This sequence comes from Pseudomonadota bacterium, assembly GCA_023391905.1. Lineage (GTDB taxonomy): Bacteria > Pseudomonadota > Alphaproteobacteria > Rhizobiales > Kaistiaceae > Kaistia. The sequence continues at coordinate 2,340 of JAEWAD010000509.1, forward strand.
CGCCGATCGCCAAGGTCTATTTGAACCTCTTGACGATGGTCGTCCTGCCGCTCCTGGTCTCTTCGGTGATCTTCTCGATCACGTCGATGGTGCAGGATCCGCGCTCGGTCCGCTATCTCGCCCGCATCGCGCTCGCCGTCATCGTCGTCTCGGTCGTCGGCGTGGCGCTGAGCGGAACGCTGTCGCTGCTGCTGCAGCCGGGACAGATCGAGGACCCGCAGACGCGCATCGGGCTCGGCATGTTCATCAACTCGCAGGGCGCCGTCTCGACCGACCTGCAATTATCCCTGGCCGCGCCGGCCGCCGTCGACGAACAGACAGGGCCGCTCAGCATCGTCCTCGGCCTCGTGCCGAACAACGTCTTCGGCTCGCTGGCCAAGGGCGACACGATCCAGGTGCTGCTGTTCTGCCTGCTGTTCGGCCTCGCGGTCGGCCAGGTGCCGCAGAAATCCGCGACCAGCCTGGCCCAGGGCCTCGACGCGGTCTATCGCGCCTGCATCATCCTGACCAACTGGTTCGTCTGGGGCCTGCCGATCGCGACCTTCATCCTGATCGCGCAGCAGACCGCCCAGGTCGGACCCGAGCCGCTGACGCTGATGGGCGGCTTCCTGATCGTGATGAGCCTTTCGACGCTGGCCGCCATGATCGCAGCGGTGACCATCGTCGCGATCCGCTCGCGCCGGGGCTACTGGGCCACGATCAAGGCGTTCCAGCCGCTGCTGATGGTGGTGATCACCACGCGCTCGACTATCGCTTCCATCCCCTGGATCATCAATCTCCTGGTCGAGCGGCTGAAGTTCAACCAGGTCATCGTCGAATTGCTGGCGCCGCTGCAGGCGGCGCTGCTGCGCACGGGCGCGATCTTCCTCTATGTCGGCGGCGTGATCTTCATCGCGCAGCTCTACGGACGGGCGCTCTCGGTCGGCGACCTCGCCCTGATCGGGATGTCGTCGGCGCTCCTCGCCCTGACGACGACCGGCATGGCCGGGCTGGTGATCCTGTCGCAGATGTCGATCCTGTGCGGCTACCTGCAGCTGCCCTTCGAAGCCGCCTTCGCGCTGTTCATCGCCGTCGACGCGGTCACCGACACGCTGATGACGCTCGCCAGCGTCTCGACGGTGACGGCCGCCACCGCCGCCATCGCGCCGCATTCGCGCGAGATCGACGAGACCGACGCCATGCCCGCGGGACTTCAGCCGGCGCAGGAGGCGGCGGCGTGACGACCGGCTTTCCCGACCCATCGGCGGACCGGGACCGCTGACCGGAGCGGATTTGCAGCAGCGCCCACCGGATCGTTTGCCTCCCGCGCGGAAGCCGTCGCACAAACCTGCGCAAGGCGGTTTGCGCGGGCCGCCGCCATCGACAATCCCCACGCGAAAAAATATCTATAAAACATGAGCAAGCCCAAAGAAGACACGCTCGCGGTGCGGATCAGCCGCGCGCTGGCCGACCGCATCATCGCCGGCGACATCGAGCCAGGGTCGCGCCTTCGGCAGGATCATGTCGCCGAGGAATTCGGCGCCAGCCATGTGCCGGTGCGCGAGGCGTTCCGCCGCCTCGAGGCGCAGGGGCTCGCCGTCAGCGAGCCACGCCGCGGCGTCCGGGTCGCGTGGTTCAATCTGGCCGAGGTCAAGGTATTGGCGGAGATGCGCGCCGCGCTCGAGGTGCTGGCGCTGCGCCACGCGGCGCCCAACCTGACCGCCGCCATCCTCGACGAGGCCGAGGCGGCGACGAAGGCCGGCGACGAATCGCGAGACGTCCGCTCCTGGGAAGACGCGAACCGGCGCTTCCACCGGCTGATTCTGGCGCCCTGCGGCATGCCGCGCCTGCTGGCCTCGATCGACGACCTGCACGCCGCCAGCGCGCGCTTCCTCTTCGCGGCGTGGCGCGCCGACTGGGAAGCGCGGACCGACCACGACCATCGCGCCATCCTCGCCGCGCTGCGCGCCCGCCAGGTCGAGGCGGCCTGCGCGACGCTGGCCGGGCATGTGCAGTGGATCGGAAGGCGGCCGGTTACGGCGTCGGGCGGCCGCGTGCGCGACGCCTTCGCTATCGTTGGCTAGCTTTTATAGATAGAGGCTTGCACGACTCAGCTCCATGTGGATTCTATTATAGATAGATTCGATAATTATCTATAATTGGAGTTCTCATGAGTTCGACCCTCCCCCTCGCGTCCCGCAACGCCCGAAGCCTTGCGCGCCCCGTTGCCGTCGTCGTCGCCGGCATTGCCCTGATCACGCTGTGCGCCAAGATCCACATCCCGTCCTGGCCCGTGCCGATGACGCTGCACACGCTCGCCGTCATGGCGATCGCGATTGCCACCGGGCCCCGCCTCGCCACCCTGACCTTCTTCGGCTATCTCGCCGTCGGCGCCGCCGGCCTGCCGGTCTTCTCCGATTCCCCCGAGCGCGGCATCGGCTTCGCCTACATGATGGGGCCGACCGGCGGCTATCTGCTCGGCTATCTCGCCGCGAGCTTCGTTACCGGCGCGCTGGCCGAGGGCCGCAAGACGCTCGGCCGCACCGTCGCCATGCTGGCCGGCCTCGCCGTCACCTATGCCGTCGGCCTGCCGTGGCTCGGCCTGTTCGTTCCGGCCAAGGACATTCTGGCGCTCGGCTTCACGCCGTTCATCCTCGGCGACCTCATCAACATCGCCATGGTCGCCACCGGCGCCGCCCTCGTGCCCACCCGCTTCATCGGGACGATCGGCCGATGATCGGCCAGGCAAGCCCCACCACGGTTTCCCCGCCTGCGACGCAGGCGGGGAGCCACCGCCAGCGTTGGACCGAGACGGAGGCGGCGGCGCTCTACGCCCTGCCGCTGCCGGAGCTGATGTTCCGGGCCCAGAGCCTGCATCGTCGGCATTTCGACCCGACCGAGATCGAGCAGGCGAGCCTGCTCAGCATCAAGACCGGCGGCTGCCCCGAGGATTGCGGCTATTGCTCGCAATCCGCCGCCTACGACACCGGCGTCAAGGCGACGAAGCTGATGGAGGTCGAGCGCGTCGTCGCCGAGGCGCGGCGGGCGAAGGAAGGTGGCGCCACCCGCTTCTGCATGGGCGCGGCCTGGCGCAGCCCCAAGGATCGCGACATGGACAAGGTCTGCGCCATGGTTCGTGGCGTCCAGGCGCTCGGCATGGAAACCTGCGTGACGCTCGGCATGCTGGCGCCGGATCAGGTCGCCAGGCTGCGCGACGCCGGGCTCGACTACTACAACCACAACATCGACACCTCGCGCGAATTCTACCCGGAGATCATCACGACGCGGACGATGGACGACCGCCTGGAAACGCTGGCCCATGTGCGCGACGGCGGCATCAAGGTCTGTTCCGGCGGCATCGTCGGCATGGGCGAGACGATCGCCGACCGGATCGGCATGCTGGTCATCCTCGCCAATCTGGATCCGCCGCCGGAAAGCGTGCCGCTCAACATGTGGAACGAAATCCGGGGAACGCCGGTGATGGACAAGGGCGAGCCGGTCGACCCGATCGCCTTCGTGCGGCTGGTGGCGCTCGCCCGCATCCTGATGCCGGAAAGCGTCGTGCGCCTGTCCGCCGGCCGCCATGCCATGAGCGACGAGACGCAGTCGCTCTGCTTCCTGGCCGGGGCGAACTCGATCTTCAGCGGCGACGTGCTCCTCACCACCGGCAATCCGCAGCGCCAGCAGGACGCCGCGCTGCTGGCGAAGCTCGGCATGCGCGCCGCGACCCCGCAGGCGGCGGCGCGGTGACGGCGCCGCGCATCGTCGTCACGGGCACCGACACGGGCATCGGCAAGACGGTGTTCGCGGCCGGCCTCGCCGGCCTGCTCGGCGCCGACTACTGGAAGCCGGTGCAGGCGGGGCTCGACGGCGAGACGGACAGCGAGACGGTCGCCCGCCTGGCGCGCGCCGGCGGCGATCGCATCCATGCCGAGGCGTTCCGCCTGAAGCTGCCGGCCTCGCCGCATTTCGCGGCGGCGAGCGAGGGGATCGTGATCGACCCCGACACCCTCGAGCCGCCGGCGACGCGCCGGCCGCTCGTCATCGAGGGCGCCGGCGGCGTGCTGGTGCCGCTGACGGAGACCACGACCTTCGCCGATCTCTTCGCGCGCTGGGGATATCCCGTCGTGCTCTGCGCACGGACGGCGCTCGGCACGATCAACCACACGCTGCTGTCGCTGGAGGCGCTGCGCCGGCGGGGCGTGCCGGTGCTGGGCGTCGCCTTCATCGGGGAGGCCGAAGCGGAGACCGAGCGCATCCTCGTCGCGATGGGCGGCGTGCCCAGCCTGGGCCGCCTCCCCCGGCTTCAGCCCCTGTCGGCGGATACGCTCGCAGTGGCGTTCTCCGAGGCATTCCGAGCCGCGGATTTTCGAGATCCGCCGGACGATGGCCCGGGAAATCCTGGGTAGCCGCAACAGGCAAAGGGCGGCGGTGACGAAAAATGCCCCGGAGCGCGGCGGCGACGCTCGCTCCGGGGACGGTCGGGGGAGAGGACCAGACTATTCCGGCCAGCGGTCGTCCGGGCGCCAGAAGCCGAGCTTCGGCGTGTTCCAGGCGTCGGTCGGCAGGAACAGCGTGTCCTCGGTGCGCAGGTTTTCGCGGATCGCGTCGAGATCGATGTCGATGCCGAGGCCCGGCTTCTCCGGCACCTTCACATAGCCGTCGGCCATGTAGTCCGGCTCGATGCCGGTCACGAGGCCGTGCCAGAACGGCAGGTCGAGGCCGTGATGCTCGCAGGCGACGAAGCTCGAGATGGCAGCGGCGCAGTGGATGTTGGCCATGAAGCCGATCGGCGAGCCGGCGCAATGCAATGCCGTCGGCAGCCCCTCCGCCTCGCCGTCATCGGCGATCCGCTTCGTCTCCAGCATGCCGCCGGACGAAAGCAGGTCGGGATGCAGGATGTCGTAGGCGCGGGTGCGGATCGCCTCGCGGAAGCCCTCGCGCAGATAGAGGTTCTCGCCGGCCGCGATCGGCGTCAGCAGCGCGTCGGCGACCTTCTTGTGGCCCGGCGTGTCGAAGAAGCGGACCGGATCCTCCATCCAGGCGAGATCGAAGGGCTCGAGCGCGCGGCCGAGCCGGATGACCTCGTCGGCGGTCAGGTAGCCCTCGCCGAAGTGATCGACGCAGAGCTGCACCTCGTGTCCGACGGCCTGGCGCACGGCCGCCACCACCTCGACGGCGGCGTCGATGCTGCGCTGGGTCAGCTTGGCGCCGCGATTGGCGCCGGGCGCCTTGAACCACTGGCCCGGCTCGTAGGCGTAGTCGTATTTCGCGTCATGACCGATCAGCACGCCGCCGGAGCCCTCGAACAGGCTCGGCCGCAGGTCGAACTTGATGAAGTTCAGGCCCTTGGCGCGGCGCCCCTGCACGGCGTTGACGAAATCCTCCGGTGTCGGATTGTCGGGCGTCGGCGTGTCGCCATAGAGGCGGACGCGGTCGCGATACTTGCCGCCGAGCATCTGGTAGCAGGGTACGCCATAGACCTTGCCGACCAGGTCCCAGAGCGCGATCTCGATGCCCGAGACGCCGCCACCCTCGCGGCCCCAATTGCCGTAGCGCTTCATGGCGTTGAAGATCATGTCGACATTGCAGGGGTTCTGCCCGATCAGCATGCTCTTGAACTGCAACGCGTTTTCCGCATGACCGGCGTCGCGCACCTCGCCGAGGCCGTAGACGCCCTGGTTGGTGTCGATCCTGAGGATCGGATAGTCGTAGTTGGACGCGACGACGGCGAGCCGCATGTCGGTGATGCGCAATTCGGACGGGCTGGAGAAGCGGTTCACCGCGTCCTCGACGCGGCCGATTTCCTTGTCGATCTGTTGCAGGGACATGTCCTTACCTCTGGCTTGAAACGGGAATGCGGGGATCAGGCGGAGCGGCGGCCGGCGGCATCGTGCCGATAGGCCGGCAGCAGGAAGTCGCCGAGCCCGTCCAGGATGGTGGCGGCCTCGCGAAGCGCGTGGGAATCGAGGGCGCGATAGCCGGTCTGGCGCCAGGCGGCGCTCGGAATGACGCCGCGCAGGCGCAGCACCTCCTTGCAGAGCGGGATGCCGTAGGAGGCCTCGAAGTCGAGCAGCGGCAGCAGGTGACGGAAGATGTGGCGCGCGAGCGCCTCGTCCTTGGCCTCGATCGCGTTCCAGAGCGCGACATGCACGTCGGCGATCTCGCAGGCCGGCATGGTGCCGCACATGCCGTGCGGGATTTCCTCCATCAGCGTCTTGCCGGCGCGGCCGCCCATCACGCCGAGCAGCCGGTCGCCGGCGAGGCGGATGACGTCGCCCGTCATCTGCGCCGGATAGGCCGTCTCCTCCTTGATGAAGCGGACCGTCGGCAGTTCCTCGATGAGATCGGCCATCAGGCGCGGCGACATCACGGTGGCGCCGGGACCGATGGCGTTCTGCAGGATGAAGGGCAGATCCGTGGCGCCGGCGACCTGGCGATAGAACTCGCGGATCTCGTCGGGCGTCGGCGCATGGAAGGTCGGCGGCATCGCCATCACGCCGCCGGCGCCGATGTCGCGGGCATGGCGCGCGAGATCGGCCGAGATCCGGTAATGCGCCGACGAGACGCCGACGACGGACACCGTCTTGCCGGCCGCCTCCTCGACGACGATCTCGGCCACCCGCCGGCGCTCGCTCTCCGAGAGATAGCCGACCTCGCTGGCGTTCGCCGTGGTGACGACGCCATGCACGCCGGCGTCGATGCAGAACCTGACCGTCGCCCGCAGCGCCGCCTCGTCGATGTCGAGCGACGGGGTGAAGGGCGTGACGACGATGACATAGATGCCGCGGAAGGATTCACGATCCAGTTTCAAGATGTTCGCTCCAGGGATGTCGGGGAGTTCAGGTGCCGGCGAGCGCGCCCTTGGTCATGCCGTTGACCAGGAAGGGCTCGAGGAAGACGAAGAGCAGGACGGCGGGCAGGATCGAGACGGTGCCGGCGGCCATCAGCAGCTGCCAGTCGACCATCTGTTCGCCGACGAAGGACTGCATGCCGACCGTCAGCACCTGCTTTTCCGGCGAGGCGATCAGCGTCCGCGCGAAGATGAACTCCGACCAGCTGTTCAGCATGACGTAGACGGTCGCCGCGGCGATGCCGGGCTTCGCCAGCGGCAGCACGATGAGGCGGAGCGCCTGCATCTGGCTGGCGCCGTCGATCATCGCCGCCTGCTCCAGCTCGCGCGGGATGCGGTCGAAGAACCCCTTCATCAGCCAGCTCGCCAGCGGCACCGAGATCGTCATGTTGGCCAGCACGAGGCCGAGATAGGTGTCGAAGAGGCCGAGCAGGTTGTAGAGGATGAAGAGCGGGATCAGGATCAGACTGGCCGGGATCAGCTTGCTGATCAGCAGCGTCGCGCCGAGAGACTGCTGGATCGGACCGGCATGGCGCGACAGCGAATAGCCGGCGAGCGTCGACACCACGATGCTGAAGAATGTCGTCAGCACGCCGACGATGAGGCTGTTCATCATCCAGGTCGGGAACTGGCTGCGCGCGAAGATCCCCCAGAAGGCGTCGAGGCTGATGCGGGAGACGTCCGGCAGCAGCGACGGCGAGCGCGACAGGATCGCATCGGTCGGCATGATCGCCGTCATCACCATCCAGTAGAACGGGAACAGGGTGACGAGCGCGAAGCCCAGCAGCAGGAGCCAGGAAAGCACGGTTCCGATCTTCATCGCCGGCCTCAATATTTCGAGCGGCGCGCGACGGCGCCGAGCAGGATCGAGAGGAGGAGGGCGAAGGCGATCATCATCGTGCCGACGGCCGTCGCCGCGCCCATGCGGAAATACTGGAAGGCTTCCTTGTAGACGTAGAGCGCCAGCGTCTCGGTCGCGTGCGCCGGCCCGCCGCCCGTCGTCGCGAAGATGACGTCGACATCGCGGAAGACGCCGAGGCAGCTGACCATCACCACCAGCGCGGTGGCGCCCTGGATGCCCGGCCAGGTGACGTGGATGAATTTCTGCACGGCCTTCGCGCCGTCGACCTCGGCCGCGTCGTAGAGCTCGGTCGGGATCGATTGCAGCGCCGCCAGGATCGTCAGCGTGATCAGCGGATAGGTCTTCCAGATCGTCGGCACGATCACCGCGACCAGCGCCGTGCGGGAATCGACGAACCAGGCGTGATCGCCGGAGAGCAGGCCGAGATCGCGCAGCATGGCGTTGAAGACGCCGAACGAGCCGTCCAGGATCCAGAGGAACATGATCGACACGATCACGCCCGGGACCGCCCAGGGGATCAGGATCAGCGTCCGGAAGATGCGCGTCCCCGGCAGGCGGCGATTGAGCAGCAGCGCGGTCGCGAGGCCGATCAGCAGGGCGGCGCCGACGCTCCCCGCCACATAGATCGCCGAGGTCGTCGTGCTATGCCAGAACTGCGGATCGGACAGCACGCGCGCATAATTGCCGAAGCCGAGCGGCAAGGTGCCGATCCGGGCAAAGTTCATCACCTTGCCCTCGCGCAGCGAGATCTCGAAGACCTGGTAGAGCGGATAGACGATCAGCACCAGGACCGTCGCCGCGGCCGGCATCAGCAGCGCCAGCGACAAGAGGGTCCGCCGCCGCTCGAAACCAAGGTCCAGCCAGCCGGCGCCGCGCACGCGCCTCGCCGTCATACTCGTCATTGCCATTGTATCGGTCCCGTCGCATGGCAGGCGGCGGACGGCGGCGCCGTCCGCCCTTGGAGCGTTCTCGCTAGTCGAGCGGGATCGCGGCCTGGAGCTGGTCCTGGGCGGCCTGCAGCACGGCCTCCGTCGGCTCCTGGGTCGACAGCAGCTTCAGCGCGGCGGTCATCAGGATGGCCGAATATTCGGCGAAGTTGCCGCGGATCCGCTGGTCGGTCGGGAACAGCGGCTGGCTCGCCATGGCGGCATCGCTGATGATCTCGAGCTGCGGCGCGGCAGCGATGTCCTCGCTCGTCAGCACCGGCGACTTGCGGCCGGCCGGCTGGCCGGTCTGCTTGAGATAGGCGCGCTGCCATTCCGGCCGGGTGACGAACTGCACGAACTTCCAGGCGGCCTGGGCTGTCTCCTCGTCCAGCCCCCCGGCGATATGGACCGTGATGCCGCCCGGCGCCTCCTGCGGATCGAACGGCGTGCGCACCATCTTCAGATTGGGGCGCATCTCCGGCGTCGCCTTTTCGAGCCAGGACCAGACCCAGGGCCCGTCGACGAGGAAGGCCGTGCGGCCATCGACGAAGAGCTGTCGCGCCACGGCGGAATTGTTGCCGAGCGGCGCGTTCTGGCCGACCGTCTGGCGATAGGCGTCGAGCGCCGCCACGACGTCCGGCGCGGTCAGGTTGTACTTGCCGTCCTTGACCAGGCTGGTGCCGGCCCACATGGCGTAACGATGCAGGTCCTCGACCGCCGTCGGATGCTCGGTCGTGACCGCCGAGAGGCCGAAGCGGCCCGCCTCCTTGTCGGTCATCTTGGCGACGGCGGCCTTGAACTCGTCCCAGTTCGTCGGAACCGCGACGCCCGCCTTCTGAAGCAGATCCTCGTTGTAGAAGAGCATCAGCGCGCTGTTCGAGATCAGCACGCCGCGCGTCTCGCCGTCCCATTTCAGGTCCGCCTGCGCGCTCGCCCAGTCGGTCGCGATGTCTGTGCCGGCGATCCGTCCGTCGAGCGCGGCGAGCCAGCCCTGCGAGGCATAGGCGCCGTAGTTCTGCTCGGAAATCTGGATCACCGCCGGCGGACGGTTCGACGCGAAGCGGATGGTCAGCTGCGTCAGATAGTCGGCGAACGGGATGTAGTTCTGCTTGATCCGGATATCGGGGTTCTCGGCCTCGAAGGCGGTGATCGCCGCCTTCCACCAATCGGAATTGCCCGGCTCCTCCAGCTGCCATGAAGCGAAATCGAGTTCGGTCTGCGCCTGGGCGACCAGCGTCGACGCGGCCAGCGCGGCCCCGAAGGCGGCGCCGCGAATGAGGGCTTTCAGCATGCGTCTCTTCCCCAAGGTCTGGTTCCACCGGGGCACCACCCCGACGGGCACGCGGTCGGCCTCCTACCGTTCCGCCAGCCCGAGGAGACTTTCAGATCATATATTTTGTGTCAAGATCGTATATGATTTGACGAGATCATCGAAAACCGCCATTGCGTAGTTCCGTTTGGCAGCAGGACCAGGACCCGTGACGAAGCCGGTGAGCGAGACCAATTATGTTCGCGTGGCCAATCTGCTGCGCAACGAGATCATCGCCGGCGAGATCCCGCTGGGCGGCTGGCTGCGCCTCAACGCGCTGGCGGAGAAATACGGCGTCAGCGTCCAGCCGGTGCGTGAGGCGCTGCAGCAGCTCGAGGGCGAGGGTCTGGTCGAGATCTTCCCGAACCGCGGCGTCCGCGTCCGCGCGCTCGACCGCGAGCGCCTGATCCACTCGCACGAGATCGGCGCGGCGCTGGAGGCGTTTCTCGCCTTTCAGTTCGCCGAGGAGGCGTCGCTGTCGTCGCTGCGCAAGCTGGAGGCCCTGCAGGCCGCGCATGACGCGGCGCTGGACGCGCTCGACTGGCCGCGCATCGACGCCACCAACTATGCCTTCCATCGCTTCATCAACACGCATGGCGGCAATGTCGAGGCGGCCGACATCATCGGCCGCTACTACGGTCTCAGCGAGAGCCTGCTCTACAAGCGCGGCCGCACCCAGGCCTATGCCGACCGCGTGCGGGCCGAGCATCACGCCCTGCTCGAGGCGTTTCGCGATCGCGATCCATCACGCGCCCGCGAGATCAGCGCCGCCCATGTCGGCGCGACGCTGAAGGACGTGCTCGACGCCTACGAGGCGACCCAGAACCGGCCGAACAAGACGCAAGCCGTCTAGTGGCTATTGGCAAGGAAGCCTGTTGAAACGTCTTGCCTCGGGCAAAGCCCGCGGCGCTACGACAGGATCGCGGAAGGCAAGGAAAGCTCCCAGCCGTTGAGGCAACGGCGCCCTGGTCCGTACTTCCGCATCCGGATCGAGCTAGCTAAGTCTTCGGTCGAACTGGACAACTGAAGCCTCAGGCCCCGGTCGCAGCCCCGGCGACAGGCGCTCGGCCAGACAAGCATCAAAAGCCGCCCAGTCGGCCGACAGAGCACTTAAAAAGCCAACAATGTCATGAAGTTAATGGCGGAGAGGGGGAGATTCGAACTCCCGATACCCTTGCGAGTATGCCGCATTTCGAGTGCGGTGCATTCGACCACTCTGCCACCTCTCCGCGGTGGCGCTCAATCGGCGCGATTGGCCTGATACATGGGTCGCGGCGCGATGACAAGGGCCTTCGGAACTTTCCCACGCCTTGTGGACGAAGATCCACGGCCGAAAATCCCCAGCCTCATGGTGATCCCGCCACGCCAGCGCCGATCGCGCCGGGAAGCGCATCGACTGGACCGTCCGTTTCACGGACCGGGTCGGCGGGCGCGCCGGCTTCCGCCCGACCTCCCGAAGGCCCGGCCCGACCCGAAGTGACCAGGCCGAGATCTAGATGCCGCCCTATCCCGCGAGTGTACGCCCGCGCCCGACACCGTCGACACAGATCCCGGACCCTCGCATCCCGTCGAGAAGAGGCAGGGCTGCCATTCGCTCCGGCCCCGCCGCCGCGTAGCGAGGCGGCTGTCCCGCTGACAACACGCTCCCACCGACCGAGGCATCCACCCGGGATGGCCGGTCCGCCGCACGTGTTCGACACGCCCGATGCCCGCGCCGAAAAGGCCGCCAGGGAGCGCCGCGGCCGGCTGCTCGATCCGACCCCGCCAGCGGAAAGCCGCGCCGCGGCGACCGGATACCCGCGCCAGGCGGCCCGTCGACGGGCTCGCCTACCCGCCCCCCGAAGCGTCGG
>JAEWAD010000054.1 GCA_023391905.1 Pseudomonadota bacterium
CCGTGGCCTTCACTGGCAAGGGGCGACTGACCAGCTCCGCCGCCGCCCGATTGGCCTTGTCGAGCGCCGTCGCCAGATCGTCGCCGCGTGCGAGGCTCGCGGCCAGCATGCCGATGAAGGCATCTCCTGCACCATGCGTGCTGACGAGCGTCACCGGGACCGCCGCGATCGCGATGTTTTCCCCCTCGGCCGTGACACAGGCAACGCCATCTCCGCCCGCCGTGACCACGGCCGCCGGATAGGTCCGCGCCAGGATGCGCGCGGCTTCGAGCGCGCCGGCCAATCCCTCGACCACCGGCACGCCAGCCAGAAGCTCCGCCTCGATCGCGTTGACGACGAGGACGTCGACATTCGCCGCCAAATCGGGCGACGGCAGGCGGGCAGGCGCGGCATTCAGGATCACAAGGCCGCCTGCCGCGCGCATGGCGGAAGCGGCGGCTGCGTTGGCGGCGTCGGGCACCTCGTTCTGCAGGACAAGCACGCGCGACACGGCGAAGAGATCCGCGGCGGCGGCAATGTCACCGTCATCGAGCGTCAGGTTGGCGCCCGAGACGATCACCGCGCCATAGTCGCCGTCGCTATCGAACAGCGCGACGCTCATCCCGGTCGACGCATTCGCGTCGATGCGGACGAAGCGTCGGTCCACGCCCTTCGCGTCGAGGTTCCCCAAAAGGGTGCGGCCGAAATCGTCCCCCGCGACGGCGCCAATCATCGCGCACCGCGCGCCAGCCTCGGCGACCGCGACCGCCTGGTTGCCGCCCTTGCCCCCGCATTTCGGCCACCACGCGGTACCGGCAATGGTCTCGCCCTTGCGGGGACGCGCCGGCCCGTCGACGAGGATGTCGTAATGCAGGCTGCCGAAGACGATCACGTCCGGTCCGACTTCGCTCATGGGGCCCTGTCCTTCCGGTTCGCCGCGACGGCGCGCATCGTCTTTTCGAGGTTCTGTTCGGCACGGACATAATCGCGCTGCGCCACCGCGACGAAGACCGCATCGAGGATGTTCAATTGGGCGATCCGCGCCGCGGCATTCTCGCCCATCAGCGGCGAACCCTGCGCCGTCGAGCAGAGAACGATCTCGGCCTGCTGCGCCAGCGGCGAGCGCCCGTAATTGGTGATCGCCAGCGTCTTGGCACCATTGCTACGAGCCCGCGCGACCGCTTCGATCACCGCCGTGGTGTTGCCGGAATGCGAGAAGCCGATCGCCACATCTCCCGGCCCGAGAAGCGACGCCGACATCAGCATCATGTGCGCATCGTCGAACACGCTGGCGCGCACGCCGATGCGCAGGAACTTGTGGCCGACGTCGCGCGCGATCTGCGCCGAACCGCCGACACCGTAGAGGTCTCGCTGACGCGCGCCGTGGATGGCGTCGACCGCCCGGTCGAAGGCGTCGAGATCGAGGATCGCAAGCGTCTCCTCCAGCGCATGGATCGAGGTTCGAAATACCTTCTGGACGATCTCGCGCGACGTGTCGTCGGGAGAGAGGTCCTGGTGCATGCCGGCGGCCGGAAGCCGGATGTATTCAGCCAGCGCCGCGCGAAACGCCCGATAGCCGTCGAAGCCGAGCTTCTTGGTGATCTTCACCACCATGGCCTCGGACACGTCCGTCGCCTCGGCGATCGCCTTCAGCGGCGTCGATGCATCGAAATCATGCATGCCGAGGATCGTCTCCGCGACATGCGCCTCGCGCGGGGTCAGCAGCGGGAGCATCATGCGGATGCGCGGGCCGACGGAGCGCGGATCGGAATCGTCCGGATCCATGGCGGTCGCCCCCTCAAGCGCCCGGTGCGAGCATGGCTTCCTGCACGATCGCCTGCGCCGAGACCGCGTCCTGCCGCTCGATCGCATCGCCGAGCCGGTTGTCGCGGTCGAGCCGGTCCACGACGTCGAGCATGCGCTTCACCGTGCGGATGTTGACCTCGCATTCCTGCACCGGGTCGAGGCCGGTCATGTCGGGGAACGTGTCGAAATAGATGGCGCCGTCATAGCCGTCGCGCCGGATCTGGCGCAGAAGCTCGATGGTCTGAACCGAATGCACCGCGCCGACCATCAATCCGTCGTCGCGCTTGGCATAGCCGTCGTTCAGGTGCACCCCGAGCAGGCGGCTGTGGCGGGCGATCAGCGCCGCCGCGAAGGCCGGCTGCTCGTCGGCGTAGAGCACATGGGCGAAATCCAGCGTGACGCCGAGATTGGCCGCACCGGCCTCCTTGATGGCGAGCAGGGTCGTGGCGCAATCCGGCAACAGGCTGAACGCGCGGGGCTCGTTGGGCTTGTACTCGATGCTGATCAAGCAATCGGGGTCATGCGCACAAACTTCACGAATTCCAGAGACTTCATGATCCCAGAGGCGGTCATAGTCCGCCTGGAACGCGTAGTCGAAACCGTCCTGTCCGAGCCAGATGGTCATCAGATTCGAACCGGCCGCGCGGGCGGCGTCGATGCCGCGCTTGGTCAGATCGATTGCCTCGCGGCGCACGGCTTCGTCCGGATGCGTGAAGGCGCCCAGCTTGAAGGCCGGATTGGTGTAGTAGCGCATCGCGAAGCCATTGATCGACAGTCCCAGATCGCCAAGCTTCCTGGCCAGTTCGCACGGATCCTCGCCGACATGGTCGGGATAGTTGAGATCGAGGTCGGTCAGGCCATCGACCCGCGCGGCGCGCGCCGCCATCTGCAGCACGCTCGGCTTGCCCTTCTGCCCCGGCCATTCGGCCTCGGCGCGAGAGGCAAACGAGTTCAGGCGAGTGGCGAAGCGCAGGTTGGACACAGCGGCGACCTTCTTGATGAGATCACCAAACTTCACACGATTACCGAAATTTGTAAAGTTTCGGACGCCACGCGCGCGGACCTCGCGCTTGCCCTGCGCTCGATCGACCACGATCCGCGACCGGGCGGTCGACACGGAACGGTCAGTTGCTATCATCGTCCCATGGTGACCGATCATCCTGCCACATCCAGCAGAGAGGCCTCCCATGACCCGCCTGACCGCCAAGGACTTCCCGCAGGAGCTGCTCGAGCTCTACGACTATTACGCGCATGGCAAGATCACGAAACGTGAGTTCCTCGACCGCGCCGCGAAATTCGCCATCGGCGGCGTCACCGCCGCCGCGATCCTGTCGAGCATGAGCCCTGATTATGCGCTGGCCAACCAGGTCGCGACCGACGATCCCGACATCGTCGCCGAATACATCACCTATCCTTCGCCCGACGGACACGGCGAGGTACGCGCCTATTACGTCCGCCCCGCCAAGGCAGGGGGCAAGCTGCCGGCCGTCGTCGTCGTGCATGAGAACCGTGGGCTCAACCCGTATATCGAGGATGTCGCACGCCGGGTCGCCAAGGCCGGCTTCATCGCGCTGGCCCCGGACGGCCTCACCTCGAAAGGCGGCTATCCGGGCAATGACGACAAGGGCCGCGAACTGCAGCAGCAGGTCGACCCCGAGAAGCTGATGAACGACTTCTTCGCCGCGGTCGAATTCCTGATGAAGCACGACGCCACGACCGGCAAGGTCGGCATTGTCGGCTTCTGCTATGGCGGCGGCGTCGCCAACGCGGCCGCCGTCGCCTTCCCGGAGCTCGGCGCCGCCGTGCCCTTCTACGGCCGCCAGGCGAAGGCCGAGGACGTTCCGAAGATCCAGGCGCCGATCCTGCTCCACTATGGCGAGCTCGACACCCGCATCAACGAAGGCTGGCCGGCCTATGAGGCGGCGCTGAAGGCGAACGGCAAGACCTACGAGGCCTTCATCTATCCGGGCGCCAACCACGGCTTCCACAACGACACGACGCCCCGCTACGACAAGGCATCGGCCGAACTCGCCTGGCAGCGGACGATCGACTGGTTCAGGAAATACCTGACCTAGCGGGACAGGGAGGCGGCGCGCCTAGTCCCGCGCGCCGTCGCGCGCACTGAAAAACGCCTGCATCGCCTCGCTGGCGCGACCATGGTGGCGCGCGAGCGTCTTGATGGCTCGCTCGACATCGCCCACCCGGCAGGCGGCCAGCATCTCGCGATGCTCGTCCTGGCCCATGTCGCCACCGACAGCGGCGAGGTGGAAGCGCAGGTAGCGGTCGGCGGAAGCGAGGTGCTGTTCCGTCAGCGCGATCAGCCGTGGCAGGCCCGCCTGCGCATAGAGCGTCATGTGGAAGCGACGGTTGAGCTCCCCCATGCGGCCGGGATCCTGCTCATGGTCGATCTCGGCCAGCAGGTCCTCGGCGATCTCGAAATCCTCGACCGTCAGATTCGGGATCGACAGGCGCAGTGCCTGCGGCTCCAGCGCGGCGCGGATCGCATAATTGTCCATCGCATCGAGCAGCGTGATCTGCACGACGACGGCGCCGCGATGCGGCTCGAAATCGACGAGCGCCTGCGCCTCGAGCTGGCGCAAGGCCTCGCGGATCGGCATGCGACTGACCTTGAAACTCGCCGCCAGCTCTTCCTGGCGCAGCGGCGTCCCCGGGGCGATGGCGCCCGAGAGGATGGCCTCGCGCAACGTCGCCTCGACGAACTCGGTCGCCGTCCGGTAGCGCGGCCCGGCCAACTGGATCACGTCCGACAGTCCTGTCATGGCCTTCCCTCCGCCCCCCCGATCCCGACAGGTGCGCAGCAATCTGCCTTGCCTGTCGATTGGATCCAATCTAACAATCTCGAAAGCGATTGCAATCAGGGCCAGTGCGATGGACATGCGAACGGCGCCGCGCGCGAGCGACTACGACACGGACGGACAGCCCGGGCGCTCCGTCGGGCTGACACAACCGATCATCGCCGGCATCGTCGCGGCGTTCGTCGGCTTCGCAGGCGTCTTCACGGTCGTGCTGCAGGGCTTCGTCGCCGTCGGCGCGACGCCGGCGCAGGCCGCCTCCGGCCTGCTCGCCATCTGTTTCGCGCAGGGGCTCCTGTCGCTGCTGCTCAGCTGGCGCTACCGCATTCCCATCTCCATCGCCTGGTCGACGCCGGGTTCCGTCCTCTTCGCGGCCACCGGCATGATCGAGGGCGGCTTCCCGGCCGCGATCGGCGCCTTCGTGCTGGCCGGTGCACTGATCATCGCCGCCGGCCTGGTCAAACCCTTCGGCCGCCTCGTCTCGTCGATCCCGACCGTGCTGGCGAGCGCCATGCTGGCCGGCATCCTGCTCAGCCTTTGCCTCGCCCCCGCCAAGGCCGTCGGCCTCGAGCCGACACTCGCGATCCCCGTCGTCCTCGCCTGGGCCATCGTCGGCCGCATCCAGAAGATCTGGGCCGTGCCGGCAGCCGTCGTCACGGCCGTCGCGATGATCATCTGGACGGCGCCGGCCACCGGCTGGTCGATCGACCACATGACGCCGGACATCACCTTCGTCTGGCCTGTGTTCACGCTGCAGGGCCTGGTGTCGCTGGCGATCCCGCTGTTCATCGTCACCATGGCGTCGCAGAACCTGCCCGGCATCGCCGTCATGAAGGCGAACGGCTACGAGCCGCCGGTCGCGACCGTGTTCGTCTCCACCGGGCTCGCGAGCATCCTGGCCGCTCCCTTCGGCGGCCACACGCTGAACTTCGCGGCGATCACCGCCGCCATGTGCGCCGGGCCGGACGCCCATCCCGACCCGTCGCGACGCTGGATCGCGTCGTTCACGACCGGAGTGGCGTATTTCGTGCTCGGCCTCGGCGCCACCCTCGCCGCCGCGCTGATCGCCGTTGCCCCGCCGGTCCTGATCCAGGCGGCGACGGGACTGGCCCTGCTCGGCGCCTTTGCCGGCGCGCTCGCCGGCGCCACCGCCGTGCCCGCCCATCGGGATGCGGCAATGGTGACCTTCGTGACCGCCGCTTCCGGACTTTCCTTCCTGGGCATCGGTGCGGCATTCTGGGGCCTGATCGCGGGCGGAGCCTTCATGCTCCTCAACCGGAAATGGAGCCGATGAGCGTCGCAGGTGTCATTCTGGCGGGAGGCAATTCGCTCCGCATGGGCCGAGAAAAGGCCTTCGCGCGACTGGGCGAGAAGCCGCTGATCGAACATGTGATCGAGCGCTTCGCACCGCAGGTGGTGCCGCTTGCCATCAACGCCAATGGCGATCCCGCCCGCTTCGCGCCCTATGCCCTGCCCGTGCTCGCCGATGACGAGCCGGACACCGGCCCCCTCGGCGGCATCCTGGCCGGGATGCGCTGGGTCGCGACGCTTCCAGACCAACCCGCCTTCGTCGCCACCGTTCCGATCGATTCGCCCTTCCTGCCACGCGATCTGGTGGCGCGCCTCGAAGCCGGCCGAGCCGGGCAGCCACTGATCGCCATCGCGGCCTCGGGCGATCGCGACCACCCCGTGTTCGGCCTTTGGCCGGTAGCGCTTGCCGATACGCTGGCCGAGTGGCGCCGGACCGCGAAGAGCCAGGGCGTGCGCGCCTTCCTGGCGGCGAGCGGCTACGCCGTGGTCGGTTTCGACTTCGCGCCCGATCGGCCAGACCCGTTCCTCAACGCCAATACGCCGGCCGAACTCGAGCGGGCCGCCCGCTGGCTGTCGCCGGCCTAGGGCGGAACTGCCGGGAGTTGCGGCCCGCCCTCAAATGGTGGGATATACCCTGAGGACGGACGCTCGCCTGTGGCGGGCAAACCGGACGCAGTAGAGAAGCGTACCTCAGAGGGAATGCACATGCGCATCGTCAAGCAGGCTGCCATCGCAGCCCTGGCCCTGATGGCCGTCACCGGCGCCGTTCAGGCCAAGGAATGGAAGAACATCCGCGTCGCCGTCGAAGGCGCCTTCCCGCCGTTCAACTTTGTCGGCGCCGACAACCAGCTCGGCGGCTTCGACGTCGATATCGCCAAGGCGATCTGCGAGAAGATGAAGGCCGAATGCACCTTCGCCGTGCAGGACTGGGACGGGCTGATCCCGGCGCTGCAGGCGGGCAAGTTCGACACCATCATCTCGTCCATGTCGATCACGGACGAGCGCAAGAAGGTCATCGACTTCTCGCGCCCCTACTACCAGTCGCCCTCCTCCTTCATCGCGCCGAAGAGCGCCGGCATCAAGGACACGTCGCCCGAGGCCCTGAAGGGCAAGACGATCGGCGCGCAGTCCTCGACCGTCCAGGCGGCCGAGCTCGAGCAGAAGTACAAGGATTCCGACATCAAGCTCTATCCGACCCAGGATGAGGTCAATCTCGACCTGGTCGCCGGCCGCATCGACATGCTCTTCGTCGACAAGCTGCCCGGCCTCGACTGGCTGAAGACGGCGGACGGCGGCAACTACGAGTTCGTCGGCACCGACCTGCCGACCGACGGCGTCGGTGCCGGTGTGCGCCAGTCCGACACCGACCTGCGCGACCAGATCTCGGAAGCGATCGTCGCGATCAAGGCGGACGGCACCTACGACAAGATCAACGCCAAGTACTTCCCCTTCTCGATCTGGAAGGATTGAACCATACGCCCCGCCGGGCCTCGTTGAGGCC
>JAEWAD010000062.1 GCA_023391905.1 Pseudomonadota bacterium
GGTCGTGGCCGTGGTCGGGCCGGAACGGGATCAGGGCGTTCGGCAGGCCTTCGGCGCGGCGGCGCTGCTCTTCCTCCATCAGCGCGCTCACCACCGCCACCATGTCGACGTCGCCCCCGAGATGTTCGGCTTCCATGAACGAGCCGTCCGGCTCCTTGGTGACGTTGCGCAGGTGGCTGAAGAAGATCTTCGAGGCGAAGCGCCTGGCGATCGCCGGCACGTCATTGTCCGGATTGGCGCCGAGCGCGCCGGAGCAGAGGGTCAGGCCGCTCGACGGCGAGGGCACGCTCTCCAGGATGAAGGCGATGTCGTCGGCGTTCTTGACGATGCGCGAAAGCCCCATGATGTCGCGCGGCGGGTCGTCCGGATGGATCGACATCACGACGCCAGCTTCCTCGGCCGCCGGCAGCACGTTCTGCAGGAACTGCACCAGATTGGCGCGCAGCTTGGCGTGGTTCATCTCGGCCTGCTCGGCCAGAACCCCGCGCAGCTCCTCGACGTCGTAGCGTTTGAAGGCGCCGGGGAGGCCGGCCATGATGTTGGCGAGCAGGCGCGTCTTCGCCTCGGCCGGCGTCGTGTCCATCCACTCGCTCGCGCGCTGCAGCACGTCCTGGCTGTAGTCGCGATCGGCGCCCGGCCGCTGCAGCACGTGGCAGTCGAAGGCGGCGACCTCGTGCATGTTGCACTTCAGCGCCCGCGCGCCGCCCGGCAGCGGCACGGCGAGATCGGTGCGCGTCCAGTCGAGCAGGGTCATGAAATTGTAGCAGACGGTGCGCACGCCGGCCTGGCCAAGATTGCGCAGCGTCTGGCGGAAATTCTCGTAGAGCCGGTCGAGGTCGCCGCGGCCGAGCTTGATGTCGTCATGCATCGGCACGCTCTCGACGACGCTCCAGCGCAGGCCGAGCGACGTGTCGCTCTCGATCATCGCCTTGCGCTCGAGGATCGCCTCCAGCGGCCAGACCTCGCCATAGGGGATGTCGTGCAGGGCGGTGACGATCCCGGTCGCGCCCGCCTGGCGGGCATGCGCAAGCGTGGCCGCATCCTTCGGTCCGAACCAACGCCAGGTCTGTTCCATTCCATCCATCCCGCATCTGCAATTTCGACCACGCGCCCGTCCGGCATCGGATCGTCGGCGCGCCCCGGCCCACCTTCCGGGGCCGGTCGCATCTAAGGGGCTACTACCATGGTAGTCAACTTTATTGCGATGCGGGGCGTGTAAATTCGCTGGCGCCGTTGGTGATCGGCGCGCCGTCCGGGGCGGACGAAATGGCATGGCGGCAGCCTTGCGCGCGGATGCTAGACTGGCGAAAAGGCCGACTGAGTCGCGCCGATGCCGCCGCGGACGCAAGACGATCCGCCGGAGCCAACGGCGCCACGGCCACAGCGCCGATGGGACGAGCCACGGGGACCCATGTCGTTTCGCTTCCTTCACGCCGCCGACATTCATCTCGACAGCCCGCTGCGCGGTCTGGCCCGGCGCGGCGAACTGGCCGGTGTGTTCCGGGAAGCCTCGCGGCGCGCGCTGGAGAATCTCGTCCAGGCGGCGATCGACCTGAAGGTCGCCTTCGTCGTCATCGCCGGCGATATCTATGACGGCGACTGGAAGGACTATGCGACCGGGCAGTTCTTCGTCCGCCAGATGGGCCGGCTGGCGCGGGCGGATATCCGCGTCTTCCTGATCCGCGGCAACCACGACGCGGAATCGCTGATCAGCCGCAGCCTGACGCTGCCGTCGAACGTCTTCAGCTTCTCCGTCCGCTCGGTGCAGACCGAGGTGATCGAGGACCTCAAGGTGGCGCTGCACGGGCGCGGCTTCGCCAACCGCCATGTGCCGGACAATGTCGCGCTGACCTATCCGCGCGCACGTCCCGGCTATTTCAACATCGGCGTGCTGCATACCTCGCTGACCGGCCGCGACGGCCACGACGCCTATGCGCCGTGCTCGGTCGAGGATCTCGCCCGCGCCGGCTACGACTATTGGGCGCTCGGCCATGTGCATCTGCGCGAGATTGTCTCGGAGCATCCCACCATCGTCTTTCCCGGCAATCTGCAGGGGCGGCATGCGCGCGAGACCGGCCCCAAGGGCGCGACTCTGGTCACCGTCACCGACGGCCGCATCGCCGGGATCGAGGCGCTGACGCTGGATGCGGCACGGTTCGAGGCGATCGAGATCGACGTTGCGGCCTTCTCCGAGCCGGCCGATCTCTACGCCGCCGCGCGGGCTGCGATCGGCGACGCACATGACGGCGCCGAGGGCCGGCCGCTGGCGCTGCGCCTGACGCTCTCCGGCGTCTCGCCGCTGCACGACTATCTGTCGGTGCAGGCCGAGCAGGTGCGCGAGGAGATGCAGGCGCTGGCCTGGGAGGCCGGCTCCGAGATCCTGATCGAGAAGGTGCGCGACAAGACGGAGGCGATTTCCGGGGGCGCGCGGATCTCGGCCCTTCTCGGTTTCGACGCGATCCTCGCCGAGGTCGCCGCCGATCCGGCGTTCCGGGCCGAGATCGCCCGCACGCTCGGCGAACTGCGCACGCGCGCGCCCACCGAGGCGCTGGCGCTGATCGACGGGCAGGACATGGACGGCGAAGCTCTCGCCGGCGCCGCCATCGACACCGCCACGGAAGCGAGCCTGGCCGGGCTCGGCTCGGTCGGCACCGAGCCGGAGGGCGCGCGATGAAACTGCGCACGCTCGGCCTCGAACGCTATGGCCGCTTTACCGACCGGGTGCTGGAGTTCGATCCATCGTCGCGCGTGACCGTCATCGTCGGCGCCAACGAGGCCGGCAAGACCACGG
>JAEWAD010000149.1 GCA_023391905.1 Pseudomonadota bacterium
CGAAAGCCCATCGATCGGCGGCGTGCTCATTCTGGTCGTCGCCGCCATGGTCGGCGTCGTTTCGGGCCGGCTCTTCGTGCATTCGCCGATCGCCAGCGCCGTCGTCGCGATCCTGGCGGCGATGATCACCTATCTCGGCATCTTCGGCTTCGTGCTGCCCAATCTCCAGCATGTCCGCATCAGCGAGAATCTCGCGACGGCGGGACGCGCGGCGCTCGACTGCCCGGATCCGCGCTTCGCCAGCGCCGGTTATGGCGAGCCGAGCCTCGTGCTTCTCGCCGGCACCGACACGGTCCTCACGGATGGGGCAGGGGCTGCTAGTTTCCTGGCCGGGGGCGATTGTCGGGCAGCGTTTGTAGAGAAGCGCCAGTGGCCGCAATTCCATGAGCGCGCCGAGGATCTCGGCATGGAAGTCAGCACGGCGGCAACGGTGCGCGGCTATGCCATCAATGGCGGACGCCTCGTCGAATTCCAGGTGCTGGTGCCCCGGAGCGCGGCACCATGAGCGTCCGGATGTTTCGCCTGAAGCGGCGCCTGTCCTGGCCGCGCGAGAATTGCGCCGCGATCGTCGAGCGGGCGCGGCGCGTACAGCAGCGCCCGACCTCACATGCGCCCGTCTTCCAGGTCTCGGACCTGGTGGCTTTGCTGGTCATCAGCGTCGTGCTGATCCTGATCGTCGGCTTCGCCTTCGACGCGATTTCCGTCGAAAAGGCGCGTGAGCTGCCGCGCTTCGTGCACGTCATCGCCGACTGGCTGTCCTATTTCGGCAAGTCGCAATGGGAACTGGTCCCGGCAGGCTTGGTGGTGCTCGTACTGATCTGTGGTCGATGGTCGATCGTGCCGGCCCCGGTGCGCACGGCATGGGCCGAGATCGGCGCGCTCGCCTTCTACATCTTCTGGGCGATCGCCGGTTCCGGCATCATCGTCAACATCCTGAAGCAGATCATCGGGCGCGGCCGGCCGCCGACCTTCGACGAGTATGGCGCCTTGGTCCTGCACCCGTTCGAGTTCGTGCATCGCTTCCAGAGTTTTCCGTCGGGCCATTCGACGACGGCGGGCGCGCTGATCGCCATCGGTTTCCTGGTGTTTCCGCGCTGGCGCCTCGTTTTTCTGCTCTTCGGCCTGTTCATGGCCGGCAGCCGTGTCGTCGTCGCCGCCCACTATCCGAGCGACGTTCTGGCCGGGCTGATCTTCGGCTACGCCTTCAGCCTCTGGTTGGCCGGACGATTTGCCGCCTCCGGCTGGGCCTTTGCACGCGGCTCGACCGGCTCTATAAGGGCACGCACTGCGGCGATCGAGGCGGCCACCGAGACGCCCGCCCGTATCGCGATCCTCTTCGCCGGACTGCTGGATGCACTGGCGGGGCGGCGCATCTGGATCGCAGCGCTAAAATCCATCGGAGACGGTTCAGATGACGATGCCCGCTTCCAGCGAGACCGTCGTGGCAATTCCTGACGCAGGCCTTCGCGAGCCCGCCCGACGCGACGTGTCCGTCGTCATCCCGTGCAAGAACGAAGCCGAGAACCTGCCCGAACTGATCGCCGAGATCGCGGCGGCGCTCGACGGTCGTGACTTCGAGATCATCGTCGTCGACGACGGTTCGACCGACACCACGCCCGCCGTGGTGGTGGAGCTGATGCGGACGCGCCCATGGCTCCGGCTCCTGCGCGACACGCGGTCGAGCGGACAGAGCGCGGCGGTGCGCACCGGCCTGTTGGCGGCGCGCGGCGACGTCGGGCTGACGATCGACGGCGACGGCCAGAACAATCCGGAATTCATGCCGGCGATGCTCGACGCGCTCCAGAAGGGCGGCCCGCAGACGGCGCTCGTCGCCGGGCAGCGGCTGAAGCGTACCGATTCCGGCGCCAAGCGCCTGGCCTCCCGTTTCGCCAATCGCCTGCGCGGATCCATCCTGAAGGATGGCACGCGCGATTCCGGCTGCGGCCTCAAGGCGGTCCGCCGTCACGTCTTCCTGCTCTTTCCCTATTTCGACGGCTGGCACCGCTATCTGCCGGCGCTCGCGATCCGCGAGGGCTACAAGGTCGCGCATGTCGACGTGGTCGACCGCAATCGTCGTCACGGAACTTCGAAATACGGCATCATGGATCGCGCGCTCGTCGGCGCGCTCGATCTGTTCGGTGTCTGGTGGCTTATCAGGCGGCGGAAGAACATCCCGGCGCCGACGGAGGTAAATAGCGATGGCCGGTAATCTCTTTGGCGCCATCGGCGACTGGCTGCATCACGTCTTCGTGGAGCAGTTCGACGTCTGGATTCTGCTCGGATTCGTGGCGCAGGCCATGTTCACCATGCGCTTCGTCGTGCAGTGGATCGCCAGCGAGCGCGCCAAGCGCAGCGTCGTGCCCGCCGCGTTCTGGACCTTCTCGATCCTCGGCGGCGGACTGCTGCTGGTCTATGCCATCTACCGCAAGGACCCGGTCTTCATCGCCGGGCAGGCGGCGGGCCTCTTCATCTACTTCCGCAATGCGTGGTTCATCCTGCGTGAGCGGAAGGAGGCCCGGGAGAACGGCGCCGTCAGCTGAGATTGCTGACGCGCGCGAAGCTCGCCTCGAGGTCCGCGATCAGGTCCGCGGAGTCTTCGAGACCGATCTGCAGGCGGATGATGTGATCCTCCGCCGGCCAGGGCGCTGCCGTGCGGCGCGGGCGGCCGATGATGGCGAGGCTCTCGAAGCCACCCCATGAATAGCCGAGGCCGAACAGGCGCAGGCCGTCGAGGAAGGCCTTGACCTTGTCGAGGCTCCAGCCGTCCGGAATGACGCCGAAGAGACCACTCGATCCGGTCATGTCGCGCTTCCAGATCGCATGGCCCGGATCGGAAGCAAGACCCGGGTGCATGACGCGCTTCACCTCGGCCCGCGCCTCCAGCCAGCGTGCGATCTCAAGGCCGGACTGCATCTGCTTGTCGAGGCGCACGCCCATGGTGCGGATGCCGCGAAGCGTCAGGTAGATGTCGTCGGGGCCGACGCACATGCCGAGCGTGCCGTGCGTCTCAATCAGCAACGGCCAGGCGCGCGCATTGGCGGCGATGGTCCCAATCATGACGTCGGAATGGCCGCAGAGATACTTGGTGCCGGCGATGATGGCGAGGTCGACGCCGTGTTCGAGCGGCTTGAAGAAGTAGGGCGTCGCCCAGGTGTTGTCGGCGAGCACGAAGGCGTCGCGCGCGTGGGCGACCTTGGCGATTGCCGGAATGTCGGACACCTCGAAGGTCAGCGAGCCCGGGCTTTCGAGATAGACCGCGCGGGTGTTCGGCTGGAACAGCTTGGCAATGTCGGCGCCGATATCCGGGGCGAAGAACGTCGTCTCGATACCCATGCGCTTCAGAACGGTATTCGCCACCTGGCGGGCCGGGTCGTAGACGTTGTCGGCCATCAGCAGGTGGTCACCGGACCGCAGGACCGACAGGAGCGCGGTCGAGACGGCCGAGAGGCCCGATGGGCAGAGTACGCTGCCTTCGGCACCTTCCATCTCGGACATCGTCGCCTCAAGCGCCTCGATCGTCGGCGTTCCGCGTCGGCCATAGGTGTAGCGCTGCTTGCCGCTCAGGAGGTCGTCCGAGGTTTCGAACAGAACGGTCGACGCATGCACGACGGGCGGATTGACGAACGGGCCGGTGATGGCGTGGTCGCGGCCGCTGCGCACCAGGCGCGTCAGGGGCTTTTCACCGGCGTGGGCATTGTCATTCCGAGACATGGGAACTCCGAAGCGGGCAAAGTTGACGGGGGCCCGGAACAGCGTTCCGTGCAGGCGCACCAAGCCGAAACCTTTGCCGGAACAAGGGTCTGTCACTGGAACAGCGCCCCCTTGACCCGCTTGGCATAATGCCATGTGATGCATGGGTCAATTCAGGCTGGGACCAGCGAAGCGCCAGCAGGGCCATGATGGCTAGCGGCGGCCCCAAGACGAGAGGACAGTGAGCGCGCTATCCTGCTCTGTCGAGTGGACTTCGCGAAGATCTCGGAAAAGAGACGATACTGCTTCAGGCTGAAACGACGGACATTCCAGGGGAAAGAAGGCTGCACGATGTACAGGACGATCGCATCTATACTGGCCGGCGCCACGATGGCCGTGACAAGCTTTGCAAGCGCCGGAGCTGGGACGCTTGAAGACGTCAAGGCCAAGGGCTTTGTTCAATGCGGCGCCAACGGCGGTAATCTGATCGGATTTGGCGCTACCGACGAGAATGGCGAATGGACGGGCATCGACGTCGACTTCTGTCGCGCCATCGCCGCAGCCATCTTCAACGACCCCACCAAGGTCAAGTTCACGCCGCTCAACGCCAAGGAGCGCTTCACGGCGCTGCAGTCCGGCGAAGTCGACGTGCTCTCCCGCAACACCACCTGGACCATGTCGCGCGACAGCTCGCTCGGTCTGCAGTTCGTCGGCGTCACCTATTATGACGGCCAGGGCTTCATGGTCCGCAAGTCGCTCGGCGTGTCTTCGGCGCTCGAGCTGTCGGGCGCCAAGGTCTGCACCCAGACCGGCACCACCACCGAGCTGAACCTCGCCGACTTCTTCCGCTCCCACAACATGCCCTACGAGGTCGTGGCCTACGAGAAGAACGAGGAAGTGCTGCAGGCCTACGAGGCCGGCCGTTGCGACGCCTACACGACCGACGCCTCCGGCCTCTATGCCGAGCGCCTGAAGCTGACCGCTCCGGACGATCACATGATCCTGCCGGAGATCATCTCGAAGGAGCCGCTCGGCCCGGCCGTGCGCCAGGGCGACGACAAGTGGTTCACGCTGGTCAAGTGGACGCTGTTCGCGCTGCTGAACGCCGAGGAACTCGGCCTGACCAAGGCCAACATCGACGAGAAGAAGACCTCGGACAATCCCGAGATCAAGCGCTTCCTAGGCATCGAGGGCGATTTCGGGGCGGCGATCGGCCTGTCGAACGACTGGGCCTACAACGTCATCAAGCAGGTCGGCAATTACGGCGAGATCTTCGACGCCAATATCGGCCCGTCGACCCAGCTCGGCATCGCCCGCGGCCTGAACAATCTCTGGTCGAAGGGCGGCATCCAGTACGCGCCGCCGATCCGCTGATTTCATAGCATCCGACCACGGGCGGCCCGTCCGCCCGTGGCATCGCCCCCGTTCTACGGACGCCAAGATCCGGAGCGCGGGCGGTGAGGGGAAGCTGGCCGGCAATGCCAAGCCCGGCCGATCAAGGGGAAAATCGTTTGACCGACAGAGGCGCGGCGTCCGCAGGGGGACGCATGGCATCCCTCCTCAACAATCCGACGGTCCGGGGCATCGCATTTCAGATTGTCTTTGTTCTCGTCCTCGGATGGCTGGTCTGGGACATTATCGACAACACCGCCCGTAACCTTCAGAAGGCCAACATCGCGGCGGGCTACGGATTTCTCGATCGGACGGCCGGCTTCGGCATCATCCAGCGGATGATCGACTACACCGAGGCCTCGTCCTATGGGCGGGCGCTTCTGGTTGGCCTCCTCAACACGCTGGTCGTGGCCGGCCTCGGCATCGTCTTCGCCACCATTCTGGGCTTCATCGTCGGCGTCGCGCGGCTTTCGTCGAACTGGCTCGTCTCGCGGACGGCGACGGCGTTCGTCGAGATCCTGCGCAACATCCCGCTGCTGCTGCAGCTGTTCTTCTGGTACTTCGTCGTCCTGCGCAATCTGCCCGGCATGCGCGAGCGGATGACGCTGATCCACGGCATCGACCTCAACATAGGCGGGTTGCACGTGCCGAGGCTGGTGCCGGGCGAGGGACTCTGGCTCGTCGTCGCCGCCATTCCTGCTGCCATCGCGGCCATGATCTTCGTGACGAAATGGGCCCATGAACGCCAGAACCGAACAGGCATTCGTCCCCCCATCGGCACGATCAACCTCGCGCTGATCATCGGCCTGCCGGTCGCCGCCTTCTTCATCGCCGGTCGGCCCCTCAGCGTTGACTTCCCAGTCTTCAATGAAACCGGGCCGCTGCTGCGGCGCGGCTTCCAGGCCGGCACCGGCCTCACGATCATTCCCGAATTCATCGGTCTGCTGCTGGCGCTTTCGCTCTACACCGCGACCTATATCGCCGAAGTGGTCCGTTCCGGCATCCAGGCCGTCAGCAAGGGGCAGACCGAGGCGGCGCATTCGCTCGGGCTGCGCGCCGGTCCGACCCTGCGCCTCGTCGTGCTGCCGCAGGCGATGCGCATCATCATCCCGCCGCTGACGAACCAGTACCTGAACCTCACCAAGAACTCGTCGCTCGCCGTCGCCATCGCCTATCCGGACCTCGTCGCTGTCGGCGGCACCGTCCTCAACCAGACGGGGCAGGCGGTCGAGATCGTCAGCATCTGGATGCTGTTCTACCTCGGGCTCAGCGTCCTGACGTCCGCCGTCATGGGCTATTTCAACAAGCGCGCTGCGCTGATCGAGCGGTGAGGAGGGGCCATGAACGCACCAGCCAATAGCTTCGTCCGCAGCGCCCTGATCGAGCCGCAGGCCGCGCCGCGCAACACGGTCGGCATCACCGGATGGATGCGGCAGAACCTGTTCTCGTCGCCGCTCAACGGCGTCATGACAGTCCTTATCCTGGCGTTCATCGTCTGGATGGTGACGCCCTTCATCCGCTTCACGCTCGTCAACGCCGTCTGGGAGGGGGCGGACCGTAGCGCCTGCGCCACCGCGACGGGGGCGTGCTGGGCCTATGTGAAGGCCTATCTGCCGCAGTTCGTCTACGGCAGGTATCCGGCCGCCGAGCGCTGGCGGGTGGACATCGTCTTCCTGCTGCTGGTCGTCGGGCTCGTCCCGATGCTGATCCCGCGCGTGCCGTACAAGCGGCTGAATGCGCTGTTCCTGATCGGTGTCTTTCCCGTCGTCGCCTTCATCCTGCTGACGGGCGGTCATGTCCGGCTGGCGGGAAACCTGATCCCCTCCAGCCTGATGGCGCCGTCGCCGCTGCGCTTCGCCGTGCAGTACGCCGTCATCGCCGCGCTGATCATCGGCGGGCTCGCGCTCTTCGCGAAACTGGCGGGACGGCCGGTGAAGGGCTCCGGCACGACGGCGTCGATCATCCTCGCCTATGTCGCGGTGGTCCTGTTCCTGGTCAGCCTCGATTTCGGCCTCGTCCCGGTCGAGACGGCCAATTGGGGCGGCCTCCTCGTGACGCTCGTCGTCGCGATCACCGGCATGGTCGCGGCGCTTCCGCTCGGCATCCTGCTCGCCCTGGGACGCCGCTCCAACATGCCGGTCGTCAAACTCGCCTCGACGATCTTCATCGAAGTATGGCGCGGCGTGCCGCTGATCACCGTGCTGTTCATGGCATCGGTGATGCTGCCGCTCTTCCTGCCGGACGGCGTGACCTTCGACAAATTGTTGCGGGCTCTGATCGGCGTCGCGCTGTTCCAGGCCGCCTACATGGCCGAGACGATCCGCGGCGGCCTGCAGGCGATCCCGCGCGGCCAATATGAAGGCGCCATGGCGCTCGGGCTCGGGTACTGGCAGATGATGCGCAAGATCGTCCTGCCGCAGGCCCTGCGGATCTCGATCCCCGGCATCGTCGGTTCCTTCATCTCGCTGTTCAAGGACACGACGCTGGTGATCATCATCGGCCTCTATGACTTCCTCGGCCAGATCCAGGCATCGGCCAACGACGCCAAATGGGCCTCGCCGGTGACGGGTCTGACGGGCTATATCTTCGCAGCCATGGTGTTCTGGGCGTTCTGCTTTGCGATGTCGCGCTATGCTGCCTTCACCGAACGACGGCTCGATAGGGGCCGCAGATAGAGTTCAAGGGGAAAAACACATGTCGGATCCGTCCGTCGCGATCATCGAGACGCCGTTCGTCCCGCCCACAAGCCTCACGGTGTCGTCGACCGACGTCGCCGTGGAGATGGTCGACGTCAACAAGTGGTACGGCGAGTTTCACGTCCTCCGCGACATCAACCTGACCGTCATGCGCGGCGAGCGGATCGTCATCTGCGGGCCTTCCGGTTCCGGCAAGTCGACCCTGATCCGCTGCATCAATCGGCTGGAGGAGCACCAGAAGGGCAAGATCGTCGTCGACGGCAAGGAACTCACCAACGATCTGCGCAAGATCGACGAGGTGCGCCGCGAGGTCGGCATGGTGTTCCAGCACTTCAACCTGTTCCCGCACCTGACGATCCTCGAAAACTGCACGCTGGCGCCGATCAACGTGCGCAAGATGCCGAAGCGCGAGGCCGAGGAAATCGCGATGCACTATCTGAGCCGGGTGAAGATCCCGGAGCAGGCCAACAAATATCCGGGACAACTCTCCGGCGGCCAGCAGCAGCGCGTGGCGATCGCGCGCTCGCTGTGCATGAATCCGCGCGTGATGCTGTTCGACGAGCCGACGTCCGCGCTCGATCCGGAGATGATCAAGGAAGTGCTCGACGTCATGGTCGGCCTGGCCATGGAAGGCATGACCATGATCTGCGTGACGCACGAGATGGGGTTCGCGCGCCAGGTCGCCAACCGGGTGATCTTCATGGATGGCGGCCAGATCATCGAGCAGAACGACCCGGTCAGCTTCTTCACCAATCCGCAGCATGAGCGGACGAAGCTGTTCCTGAGCCAAATCCTCCACTGATCGACAGGCCTCAGACGCAACAAAGCCCGGCAGGTGACTGCCGGGCCTTGTCTTTTTGTCAGCGACCCTGCAGGAGCGGGCCGATGTTGCGGATCGTGACGCGGCGGTTCTGACGCTCCGGCGCTTCGGTCGGGATCTTCAGATAGCGCTCGCCATAACCCTGGCTGACGAGCGCATCGCGCGGAATGTCGAAATAATCCGCGAGGATGCCAGCGACCGCGGCGGCGCGCCGATCGGAGAGCTCCAGATTGGCGAGGTCCGTTCCGACCGCATCCGTATGGCCCTCGATCAGGAACACGGCATAGGGATCCCTGTCGACGACGCGACCGATGGCCCGGCCGATGGCCCGCAGCTTGCGGACCTGGTCGTCCGGCACGCGCGCCGAGCCAAAGTCGAAGGTGATGGTGTCGATATCGACGCGGCGAACCATGTCGCGGACCCGCGGGTCGCGACGGATCTCGTTGATCGAGTAGCCACGGTCGATCCGCTGCACCGGCGCGGCGCGGAACGTATCCTCGATCTGCCGCTCGGTCGCGCGGCCGCCGTCGATGAAGCGGCCGTTTGGCCGGTATGGACGACCATCGCGATAGCCCGGCGGCGGCGGAACTTCACGATCGCCGAAGCCCGGACCCTCGATGTAGATGTCGCGCTGCGGAGGCGCGTCGCGATAGTCACGGTAGCGGCCGTCGGGATTGTCGGGGCGCGGCGGACGGGCATCGGGACGCGGCCGCGATCCGTCCGGCCTGGCCTGCTCGCCACGTGGCGGGCGTGCTCCCGTCTCGGCAGGGCGGCGCTCCGGAGCCGGCTGTGCCTTGGGAGGCTGCGGCTTGGCGGGTTCCGCCTTCGGCGCTTCAGTCTTGGGCGGCTGGGGCTTCGCCGGCTGCGTCTTCGGAGCCTCGCTCGGGCTCGGCTTGCGCTCCGGCGCGGGCTTCGCGTCGTCCGGCTTCTTGGCCCCGGCGGGCGGCTGATACGGCTTCGGCTGAACACCATCCTCGGCCGGCGGTCGGGCAGGGCGGCTGTCGGTCGGGCCCGCCTTCGGCACGGCAGGCGCAGCGGGCTTGGCGGACTGAGCCGGCGGAGTACCGGAATTGTCCTCCACCGCGCGAAGGTTCTGCATGGCCTCCGAGACGGCACGCCGAGCCGCACGGACGTCCCCGCCGGTTTCCTCGGCCTGCTGCAGCGACTGCTGCGCCTGCTCGAGCAGTTCACGGGCTCGCTGGACACGGTCCTCCGCTGCCTGCGCCACGACGATGCGAGCGTCGGGCTGTCGCGGCTCGGCGAGCGCCACGAAGGCGCTTCCGAACAGGGTCGGGATGGCAACCGATGAAAGCAGAAGGAGCTGGGTGAGCTTCATGGTCTTCCTGCAGCTGGGCCTCAGCAGGCCATTGTCCGTGACGGATCCGGTAAGCGTCCGAATGCGTCTGTTGCATGCCGATCAAATGCGGCATCCGTGAGGGACATATGCCGTGAAAGCCGCTGAACGGCGGCTGAATGCGCTGTTCAGGCTGGGATCGGGCTAGACGCGCTCGAGCCGCAGGTGCGGACCGGCGGGCAGGACGATCCGGATTGTGTCGCCCGCACGCACCGCGCCCCCGGCCCGGATGATGCCCATCACCCAGGCCTTGCGGACGAGATTGCCGTCGCCATCGCGGTCGAGCGTCGCGGCCGTCAGGCCCTTCTGGTAGCGGTCCAGCTGGATGCAGGGATTGCGCAGGCCCGTCACCTCGACGACCGCTTCGGAGCCGATGTGAAGAAGGGCGCCGCGCGGGAGGCCGAGGAGATCGATCTCCCGCGTCGTGATGTTCTCGCCAATGGTGCCGGGGCCGACCGCGAAGCCGCTTGCCCGCAATTCGTCGAGCAGCTCGGCGTGCACGAGATGCACCTGGCGCAGATTGGGCTGCGTCGGGTCCTGCGCGACGCGGGAGCGATGCTTGACCGTCTCGCCCATATGCGCGTCGCCTTCGACGCCCAGCCCGTCGAGCAGCCGGATCTCGCTCTCAACCGACTTGCTGAAGCTGTGGGTCGCACTGCGGGCGACGGACAGGACGCGGGGCGCCATCGGCGTGCTCCGAATCTACTTGTCGGCGGGGCCCGTCACGACCGGCGCGTCCTGCGCGCCACCCCATTCGGCCCAGGAGCCGTCATAGAGTGCGACGTTGCGTGCGCCGATGGTCTCCAGGCCCAATGCCAAGATCGCGGCGGTCACGCCGGAGCCGCAACTGGTGACGATGGGCTTGTTCGGATCCACGCCGGCCGCTGCAAAGGCTGCTTCGATCTCCGCATCACCCTTGAGCCGACCATCGGCGACGAGGGCGCCCGACGGCAGATTGCGGCTGCCGGGCATATGGCCCGAGCGCAGGCCCGGCCGTGGCTCCGGCGCCTCGCCACGGAAACGCTCGCCGGACCGGGCATCGACGACGGTCGCGCTGCCGGTGGCGACGATGTTCCTGACCTCGGCGATCGACCGCACGGCGGCGGCATTAAGCTTCGCCGCAAACACCTTCAGCGCGGGCCTGGGCTCACCGGATTCGACCGGCCGCCCGTCCGCGATCCACTGCGGAAAGCCACCCTCCAGGATGCGGACGTCGCGAGCGCCCATGGTACGGAACGTCCAGCGGACGCGCGGCGCGGAGAACAGGCCGGCGCCGTCATAGACGACGATCGTCTGCTTGTCCGAGATGCCGAGGGCGCCGACCGAGCGGGCGAACTCTTCCGGTGCCGGCAGCATGTGCGGCAGGCCGGAGCTGGTATCGGCTACCTTGTCGAGATTGAAGAAGACGGCGCCTGGAATGTGCGCCTTGCGGTATTCCGCCTCGGCGTCGCGGTTCTCCGTCGGCAGGTACCACGACCCGTCGATGATGGCGACGGCCGGATCATCCAGATGGGCGGCGAGCCAATCGGTCGAAACGAAGGTGGTGGAACGGTCGGTCATGTCCGTCTCCGGTATGCGTATGCTGAATGCGGGATTTGGTTTCAGGCGAAGCGGATGCGCACGCGGCGATTCTGCTTGCCCTTGTTCTCGATCTTGGCGACGACCAGCGGCCCGATCTCGGCCGTCGACTGCACATGCGTGCCGCCGCAGGGCTGCAAATCGATGTTGCCGATGCGGACGAGACGGACGCGGCCGCTGCCCATCGGAGGCATGACGCTCATCGTCTTGACGAGACCGGGATTGGCCAGGAGCTCCTCATCGGAGATCCACTCCGTCGAAACGGCATGGTCCGCGACGGCAAGCGCATTCAGCCTCTCCTCGATCGCTTCCTTGGCCGGCACGGTACCGTCGATGTCGAAGTCGAGATGGCCCTCATCGGCACCAATACGGCCGCCGGAAACGGGGAAGGGCAGGGCCACCGTCAGCAGATGAAGCCCGGTATGGATGCGCATGTGGCGATGGCGCGTCGCCCAGTCGAGATGTTGGACGACCGTTTCGCCGGGCGCCGGAAGCGCCGACCCTTCTGCCGGCACATGCACGATCTCGCTCTTGCTGTCGCCATAGACGGTGGTCGCGATCTTGATCATCGAGCCGTCGTCGCGCTCGATCGCGCCGATGTCGCCGGGCTGGCCGCCGCCCGTCGCATAGAAGACGGTGCGGTCAAGGAGGATGCCGCCCCGCTCGTTGATGCCGACGACCTTGGCTTCAGCGGTCGAAAGATAGGGATCGTCGCGGAAGAGCAGGGTCGTCTCGGCCATGGTCACGCCTTTTCGTAAGGAATCTCGATCTCTGTCCGGCGTTCCAGCCAGCCGGGCACAGGAAGTCCTTTGTCGCGCAGGAACGCCGGATTGAACAGCTTCGATTGATAGCGCGTGCCGTAATCGCAGAGGATCGTCACGATCGTATGGCCGGGGCCCAGCTCCTTTGCGAGATGGATCGCGCCGGCGATGTTGATGCCCGACGAGCCACCGAGGCAGAGTCCCTCGTGCTCGGCGAGCTCGAAGATGACCTCGAGCGCCTCGGCGTCGGTGATCTGATAGGCCCGATCGACGGGCGCGCCCTCGAGATTGGCCGTGATCCGGCCCTGGCCGATGCCCTCGGTGATGGAGGATCCCTCCGCCTTGAGCACGCCGGTCGTGTAGTAGCTGAAGAGCGCGGCGCCGAGCGGATCGGCGAGCGCGATCTGGATATCGGGATTGCGGGCCTTCAGCGCGATGCCGACGCCGGCGAGCGTGCCGCCAGA
Source organism: Pseudomonadota bacterium (assembly GCA_023391905.1). Lineage (GTDB taxonomy): Bacteria > Pseudomonadota > Alphaproteobacteria > Rhizobiales > Kaistiaceae > Kaistia. The sequence goes on from JAEWAD010000149.1 coordinate 12,756, forward strand.
GCCGACGGCGGAGACGAAGCCGTCGACCTTGCCGCCGGTCTCCGCCCAGATTTCCGGACCCGTCGTGTTGATATGCGCCTGCCGGTTGGCGACATTGTCGAACTGGTTGGCCCAGATCGCGCCGTTCGGTTCGGTCCGCGCCAGCTGCTCGGCCAGGCGGCCGGACAGCTTCACGTAGTTGTTGGGGTCGCGATACGGGACGGCCGGCACCTCGATCAGCGTCGCGCCGGCGAGCCGCAGCGCGTCCTTCTTCTCCTGCGACTGCGTCTCGGGAATGACGATGACCGTCTTGAAGCCGAGCGCACTGGCGACGAGCGCTAGGCCGATGCCGGTGTTGCCCGCCGTGCCCTCGACGATCGTGCCGCCCGGCCGAAGCTGCCCCTTGGCAATCGCGTCCTGGATGATGAACAGGGCGGCCCGGTCCTTGACCGACTGACCCGGGTTCATGAATTCGGCCTTGCCCAGGATCTCGCAGCCCGTTTCCTCGGAGGCGCGGCGCAGGCGGATCAGCGGCGTATTGCCGATGGCTTCGACGACGGAAGGAAAGACGGACATGATGGCTTTCTGGGATGTGTGACAGGAGGCTAGCTGGCCCAGAGACTGGCTTCAAGGCACCCGCTTCGCAAAGCACCGTTCCACGTCGCCCTCCTGCGGAACGGAATAGAATTTCGTCGAAGTCCCGTTCCCTGCAAAATCAGTCCAGATCGTCTGCCCGCATGTGCCCGAAGGCTGCGAGCGCGCGTTCGCGCGTGGCGGCGAGGTCGACGATCGGGGCGGGGTAGCCCGGCGCGCCTCCGGCCTTCCAGGGCGCATGGAGCAGCTTGTCCGGAAGCGAGGCCAGCTCGGGCGCATATCGGCGGACATAGCGGCCGTCCGGATCGAACTTCTCTCCCTGCAGCACCGGATTGAAGATGCGGAAATAGGGCGCGGCGTCGGCGCCGGAACCCGCCACCCATTGCCAGCTGGCCGGATTGTTCGCCGCGTCGGCATCGACCAGCGTGTCCCAGAACCAGGCTTCCCCGATCCGCCAGTCGACCAGCAGGTTCTTGACGAGGAACGACGCCACGATCATCCGGACGCGGTTGTGCATCCATCCGGTCTGCCAGAGTTCGCGCATGCCCGCGTCGATGATCGGAATGCCGGTGCGACCCTGCTTCCAGGCGGAGAGCGCGACATCGTCGACCGGCGGCCAGGGAAAAGCGTCGAAGCGCAGCTGGAAATTGCGGGTCGCAAGGTCGGGCTGGTGGAACAGCAGGTGCCACGAGAATTCGCGCCAGCCGATCTCCGAGCGGAACTTGTCGATGTCGGCGAGGTCGATCCCCGGGAGCTCGGGCGCGACGCGCTGCCAGAGCTGGAAGGGGCTCACTTCGCCGAAGCGCAGATGCGGCGACAGGCGCGACGAGGCCTCCGCGGCGGGCTGGTCGCGCTCGGCGGCATAGCGCTGGAGACGGGAGGCGACGAACGACGCGAGCCTTTCGTGAGCGCCGGCTTCGCCGGGGTGCCAGGTGTCACGCAGTCCTGCCGCCCAGTCCGGCCTGGTCGGCAGCAGCGACCAGTCTTCGAGCGAGTCCGAGGCGAGGCCGTCTATCGGCGGTGGCATGTCCGACGGCGCATCGAGCGGCTCGCGCGGCGGGCCGAGCTCTCGGCAGGCCTTCCAGAACGGCGTGTAGACGCGAAACGGATCGCCGGCCTTGGTCCGCACGGTCCAGGGCTCGAACAGCAGGTTGGCCTGGAAGCTCTCCACGCGC
>JAEWAD010000200.1 GCA_023391905.1 Pseudomonadota bacterium
GCCGTCGGCCGTCAGCGTGACGGCGTCGGCGGTCTGGGTGGCGGCGGTGGCGCCGGTGCCGAGCTTCAGCGCGATGCGCGATTCGGCGCGCACGGCGTCGAGCAGCAACCCCTGGAGATCGGCGCGATGGAGCAGGCGATAGGGCGCGCCATAGGCCGCGCGGGCGGAGGCGCCGAGCGGCAGGCTGACGATCGGCTCGCCGGTGCGGCCGGAGCGCATGTCGATCGCTTCGGGCTGCACGGCGGCGCGGTCGAGCGCCTCGGTCAGTCCCAGCCGCTCCAGGATCCGCCCGGCATTGGGCGAGATCTGGAGGCCGGCGCCGACCTCCGACAATTCGCTGGTTCGTTCGAAGATCGTCGAGGCGATGCCACGACGAGCCAGGGACAGGGCCGTCGTCAGGCCGGCAATGCCCGCGCCCGCGATGCCGACGCGTAGCGGCATCATGGCAGGATCAGGCGGCCACCGGTTCGACGAAGAGATGGCCCGGCGGCAGCGTCTCGGGGCCATGCAGGCGATCGTTGAAGCGGTACAGCGTCGAGCAGTAGGAGCAGACCTTCTCCGCGTCGTCGCCCATGTCGATATAGATGTGCGGATGATCGAAGGGCGGCTTGGCGCCGACGCACATGAATTCCTTCACGCCGATCTCAATCTTCTCGACACCGGAATCATTGTGGAAGTGGGGAATCACATGGGCGGCCATGGCGCGGGTCCGTCAGTTCGAAAGAGTTGTGGCGGGACCATAGCCTCGCGGTGGCGCGATGAACAGGGTGCCCGCAACGCCGGCGCGGCGACACCTTGGCGCGGTCGGCCCGATCCGGCATAAGGGCGGGACCTCGATCGCGGATCCCCCCATGCAAAGCTTTTCCTCCAACGGCGTGTCGCTTTCCTATCTGGACGAAGGCGAGGGCCCGCCCATCCTCCTGATCCACGGCTTTTCGTCGAGCATGAAGGTCAACTGGATCAATCCGGGTTGGGTCGACACGCTGGTCAAGGCCGGCCGGCGCGTCATCGCCTTCGACAATCGCGGCCATGGCGCCAGCGACAAGCCGCATGACGTCGCCGCCTATCGCGTCGCCGTCATGGCAGAAGACGCCCGCAACCTGTTGAACCATCTCGATATCGCGCGTGCCGACGTGATGGGCTACTCGATGGGCGCGCGCATCGCGACGATCCTGGCGCTGACGCATCCGGCGATGGTCAAGTCGCTCATCCTCGGCGGCCTCGGCTACGGCATCGTCACCGGAGTCGGCCCGTGGGGGCCGGTCGTCGACGCACTCCGCTCGGAGGAGCCCGAGACGATCACCGACCCGGTCGGGCTGATGTTCCGCAAGTTCGCCGACCAGACGCGCAGCGACCGCGTGGCGCTCGCCGCCTGCATGCAGGCGACGCGGCAGCCGATCTCGGCCGACGATCTCGCGACGCTGCGGGTGCCGACGCTGATCGCGGTCGGCGAGAAGGACGAGATCGCCGGCTCGGCCGCCGACCTCGCGGCGATCATTCCCGGCGCCGAGGTGCTCGACATCCCCAAGCGCGACCACATGCTCGCCGTCGGCGACAAGGTCTACAAGGCTGGCGTGCTCGAGTTCCTGGCGCGACGCGGCCTCGGCTGAGCCAGGAAAGTCACGTTGCGCCAGAGGGTTGGCGCATGCGGCGGACATTTTGATTCATCCCCGCGAGCGAATGGCGCGCGGATCTTGCGCACCGCTTTGCCAGTCGTTCCTTCGGAATTCCGTTGCAATTTCGCGTCTGGCCGATATGTCTTCGGGCCTCCGTTGACCGCCTCCGCGAGGAGGCGATCGGACGCATCAGGGCCCCGGGGATGTCGGTTTTTCGGCAGCGGCACCCCATGTTAGGGTGGCTCACGAGAATGGCTGCGGTGATGAGTGGCAGCGAAGGAGACGTCAATGTCGGCCGTGAATTCCCGCATGATCGGCGAGGCGCTCGCCAGCTTTGATCCGCTCTGGTCCGATATGCGGAACCAGGCCGAGGAAATCATGCGCGCGGAGCCGGCGCTGGCGAGCTTCGTCTATGCGACCGTCCTCAATCACGAGCGGCTCGAGGACGCGGTCGCGCACCGGATCGCCGAGCGCCTGCATCACCGCGACCTCTCCGCCGAATTCATCCGCCAGGCCTTCGCCGAGGCTTTTGCCGCCGATCCGGCGATCGCCAGCGCCGTGCGCGTCGACATCCAGGCCGTCTACGACCGCGATCCCGCCTGCAACCGCATCATCGAGCCGGTGCTCTACTTCAAGGGCTTCCACGCCATCGAGACGCATCGGCTGGCCCACTGGCTGTGGGGCGAGGGCCGCAAGGATTTCGCCTACTACCTGCAGAGCCGCTCCTCGACGATCTTCCAGGTCGACATCAATCCGGCGGTGCCGATGGGCAAGGGCATCTTCCTCGACCACGCCACCGGCCTCGTCGTCGGCGAGACCGCGGAGATCGAGGACGACGTCTCGATCCTGCAGGGCGTGACGCTTGGCGGCACCGGCAAGGAGACGGGCGACCGGCATCCCAAGGTCCGCCACGGCGTGCTGATCGGCGCCGGCGCCAAGATCCTCGGCAACATCGAGATCGGCCATTGCTCGCGCGTCGCGGCCGGCTCGGTCGTGCTGCATTCGGTTCCGCCGAACACCACGGTTGCCGGCGTGCCGGCCCGCGTCGTCGGCAAGGCGCCCTGCGCCGAGCCCGCGCGCATGATGGACCAGATCCTGCCGGATCAGGCATAATAGCGCCATTGTTTTCATGGGTTGTGGCGGCGCCGCCGGGGTGTGCCGCGACGGGTCGTGACGCCTTCAGCGCCGCGGCGATGCCCCTTCGTTACCCCGCATGAGCAGGAGATCAAATTGGATCGCAAAGAGGTCCAGAAGCTCGAGAGCTTCTTCCAGCGCCGTTTCAACGTGAAGGGCATCAGCGTTCGTCCGCGTCCGCGCAAGGACGATTCCGCCGAGGTCTATTTCGGTGACGAGTTCGTCGGCGTGCTGTTCCGCGACGACGAAGAGGGTGAGCTGTCCTATAACTTCACCATGGCTATCCTCGACATCGACCTCGAAGAGGCCTGAGCCGATGCGGGAGGGCAACCTCCCGACCTGCACGTCCGCGCTGCGCGCCCTGCGGCGCGCGCGATCGTGCCGCGCCGCGCGAGCGGCTCTCCCAGCGGCCCAGGTTCTCCAGCCCGGGCCCCTTCCTCCAGCCGTGCGGACCGTGCCATGCCCATCCATGCCCTCGACGGCATATCTCCCGAGCTTCCGCCCGAGGGCCGCTATTTCGTCGCGCCCGACGCGCGGCTGATCGGCAAGGTGACGCTCGGCGACGAGGCCGGCATCTGGTTTGGCGCGGTGCTGCGCGGCGACAACGATCGCATCACCATCGGCCCGCGCTCTAACGTGCAGGAGCATTCCGTGCTCCACACCGACATGGGCTTCCCGCTCACCATCGGGACGGGCTGCACCATCGGCCATCGCGCCATCCTGCATGGCTGCACCATCGGCGACAACACGCTGATCGGCATGGGCGCGATCGTCATGAACGGCGCCAAGATCGGCGCCAACTGCGTCATCGGCGCCGGCGCCCTGGTTCCCGAGGGCAAGGTCATTCCCGACGGCTCGCTGGCGGTCGGCATGCCGGCCAAGGTCATCCGCGCGCTGGACGAGGCCGCCTTCGCACAGCTCCGCGC
>JAEWAD010000211.1 GCA_023391905.1 Pseudomonadota bacterium
TTTACGAGCCTGGCCGCGGCCCAGCGCCGCGGCCTGGCGGATCAGCAGCGCCGTGGGCCCGGCATGGAGATGGATGAACAGTACGTCGGGATTGGCAGCGCGCGCCTTGCTGAGCACCGGCAGCATGTCGCGGATCTGCACCTCCAGCCCCTCGTCGAACACCGGGGCCAGGCCATGCGCCTTGAGGTTCTCGAGGATCTGCCGGCGCCCGCTCTGGCCGTACGCGGTGGTCTGATAGATGAGTGCCACGCGGCGCTTGCCCAGCTCCTCCAGCGCGTAGCGGACATGCGCCACCTTCGTGACCTCGTCGCCCGGAAAGAAGCGGAAGACGTAGGGATTCTTCATCCGCGTGATTTCCGCGGTGCCGGAGACGGTGATGAGCGGCAGGTGACGATCGAGGGCTATCGGCAGCATCGCCAGCATCTGCGTGCCGAGCATCGACGCGACCACGGCGGTGACCGGGCCGCGGCTTGCCGCGCGCTCCAGAGCATTGACGGCCCCTTCCGGCGCCGTGCCCGTGTCCACGACGTCGGTGCGGACGCGAATGCCGGGCGGCGCGTTCTTGATGGCCAGCAAGGCACCATTGCGCTGACTTTTACCTTCCAGAGAAAGAAACCCGGTGATTGGCACCAGGATCGGCACGGTGATTTCGACTGGCTGGGACGGTTGGGCAGCAGCCGGGCCCATAAGCGCCAAGATGGCAATGGCGACGGTGAAAACCGAAATGCGGCGCATGGCACAGGCTCGGCAGTCGAAAAGGAGCGTCATATTGCCGCCAACCCGAACGCCCTGAAAGCGTTGATGGCGCATCGTGCCCATCGGCGTCCTGCAAGGCCGTCTTGACGAGCCTGACCGCGCCGCCCCTAATGCCCTGACACTTCAGACGCCGCAGCTACAGGTATCGGTAAATGCTTCCCAGTGTTCAGGACATCGTCGCCAGCGAGGCGCTCGACCGCATCCGCGCAATCGTCGGCCCGCGCGGCTGGATCGCCGAGCCGCAGGACATGGCGCCCTATCTGGTGGAAGAGCGCGGGCTCTATCGCGGCCGCGCCCGCGTGGTCGTGCGCCCCGCCTCGACGCAGGAAGTCGCCGAAGTGGTGAAGGTCTGCGCCGAATCCGGGATCGGCATCGTGCCGCAGAGCGGCAATACCGGTCTCGTCGGCGGCGGGATCCCTCATGACCACGGCGAGGAAATCGTCCTCAATCTGGGTCGCATGAACCGCGTGCGCGCGATCGATCCGCTGAACTACACCATCACCGTCGAGGCAGGCTGCATCCTCGCCTCCGTGCAGAAGGCCGCGGCCGATGTCGACCGGCTGTTCCCGCTCAGCCTTGGCGCCGAAGGCACCTGCCAGATCGGCGGCAACCTGTCGACGAACACCGGCGGGATCGCCGTGCTGCGCTACGGCATGGCGCGAGACCTGGTGCTCGGGCTGGAAGTCGTGCTGCCCGACGGGCGCATCTGGAACGGTCTCAGAGGCCTGCGCAAGGACAACACCGGCTACGACCTCAAGCAGCTCTTCGTTGGCGCCGAGGGCACGCTGGGAATCATCACCGCGGCCGTGCTGAAACTGTTTCCGCGCCCAGGCGCCGTCGAGACCGGCTTCATCGCCGTGCCGAACCCGACCGCGGCAATCGAGCTGCTGGCGCGCACCCGCGCCGGCACCGGCGACGCCGTGACGGCCTTCGAGCTGATCTCGCGCCGGGCGCTGGAGATGGTGCTGCGCCCCATCCCGGGCACGGCGGACCCGCTGTCAGCACCGTCGCCCTGGTACGTGCTGCTGGAGGCCTCCTCGGGCGGCTCGGGTGGCGGCTTGCGCACGGCGTTGGAGCAGGTGCTGGCAGATGGCGCGGAAGCCGGTCTGCTGCAGGACGCGACCCTCGCCGCCTCCGGCGAGCAGGCCAAGGCGCTGTGGCGTCTGCGCGAGTCCATCACCGAGGCGCAGAAGCCGGAAGGCGGCAGCATCAAGCACGACGTCTCGGTCCCGGTCCCCAAGGTGCCGGAGTTCATCGAGCGCGCCTCCGCGGCCGTGGAGGCCGCCCTTCCCGGCATCCGCGTGGTGGCCTTTGGCCATGCCGGCGACGGCAACATCCACTTCAACCTCTCCCAGCCCTCCGGCGCCGACCGCGCGGCCTATCTGGCGCGCTGGGAGGAGTTCAACCGCATCGTCCACGACATCGTCGCCGAGCTTCAGGGCAGCATCTCCGCCGAGCACGGCATCGGCCGCCTGAAGCGGGAGGAACTGGTCCACTACAAGGCGCCGCTGGAGATCGAGCTGATGCGCGTGCTGAAGCATGCGCTCGATCCCAAGGGGATCATGAACCCGGACAAGGTGGTCTGATGACCTACGCAGCCCCCGTCAAGGATATGCGGTTCGTGCTCGAACACGTCGCCGGGCTCGACCAGATCGCGCGTCTTCCCGGCGGCGAAGCGGCGGATCCCGAGCTGGTCGGCCAGATCCTGGACCAGGCCGGCGCGTTCGCGGCCGAGGAGATAGCCCCCCTCAACGCGCGTGGCGACCAGGAAGGCTCCCGGCTGGAGAACGGCGTGGTGCGGACGCCGCAGGGCTGGCGCGCGGCGTACCGCAAATATGTCGATGGCGGCTGGAACAGCGTGCCCTTCGATCCCGATTTCGGCGGCCAGGGGGTGCCATGGCTGGTCGCGACTGCGGTCAACGAGATGTGGCAGTCGGCGAACATGGCGTTCGCCCTCTGCCCGCTCCTCAACATGGGCGCCGTCGAACTGCTCAGCGCCCATGGCTCGTCGGAGCTGAAGCGGCTTTTCCTGTCCAAGATGGTGTCGGGCGAGTGGACCGGCACGATGAACCTGACCGAGCCGCAGGCCGGCTCGGATGTCGGCGCCCTGCGCACCCGCGCCGTCGCGGAGGACGGCCATTACCGGATCAAGGGCCAGAAGATATTCATCACCTATGGTGAGCACGATCTGACGGACAACATCGTGCACATGGTGCTGGCGCGGACGCCGGACGCCCCGCCGGGAACGCGCGGCATCTCCCTCTTCATCGTGCCGAAATTCCTGCTCGGCCCCGACGGACGGCCCAAGGACCGCAACGATCTCCGCTGCGTCTCGCTCGAGCACAAGCTTGGCATCCACGCCTCGCCTACCGCCGTTATGGCCTATGGCGACAATGATGGCGCGGTCGGCTACCTCGTCGGCGAGGAGAACCGCGGTCTCGAATACATGTTCACGATGATGAACAACGCCCGTCTGAACGTCGGGCTGCAGGGCGTCGCGATCGCCGAGCGGGCGTACCAGCAGGCTGCGGCCTATGCACGGACCCGAATTCAGGGGCGCGAGCTTGGCGCCTCCGGCAAGGCTGGCGCGGTGCCGATCATCCGGCATCCGGACGTGCGCCGCATGCTGCTGACCATGAGAGCGGCAACCGAGGCGTCACGGGCCCTCACCTACTACGCCTTCGCCTCGCTCGACCTCGCCAAGCGCCACCCGGACGCGGCCGAGCGCGCGCGGCACCAGGCGCGGGTCGACCTGCTCACCCCGGTCGCCAAGGCTTGGAGCACGGATGTTGGCGTCGAGATCGCCTCGATCGGCATCCAGATCCATGGCGGGATGGGCTTCATCGAGGAGACGGGCGCCGCCCAGCACCTCCGCGACGCGCGCATCGCGCCGATCTACGAAGGCACGAACGGCATCCAGGCGGCCGATCTCGTCTCGCGAAAAATCGGCCGCGACAGCGGTGCGGCGGCGCGCGACTTCCTCGCGGAACTCGCGGCGCTGCCGCCCGCGCTGGCCGAAGCCGCCGGCGAGCAGCTTCCGGCGATCGGGCGCCGTCTCGCCGAAAGCATCGGGGCGCTGCGAGACGCTACCGCCGCGATCGCGAGCCAACAGATCGGTCAGCCGGCTGCTGCCGCTACAGCCGCGGCGCCCTATCTACGGCTGTTCGGTATCGTCACCGGCGGCTTCCTGATGGCCAAAGCCGCACTCGCGGCGAGCCGCGCGCTGGGAACCGACTCGGGCGACTCGGGGTTCTTCCGCGCGAAGATCACCACGGCGCGCTTCTATGCCGATCATTTCCTCAGCCTCGCGCCCGCGCTCGTCCACCCGATCATCGCCGGCAGCGACAGCGTTCTCGATTTCGCCGAAGAACAGTTCTGACGCTTCCAGCGTTGGTTCCCGACGACTCGCGAAGCAAGCGCGCGTGTCCCCGTCGCCGCATGCGTCAAAAATTTACCCTTTGACCCTAGTTTTTTCTTGCATCGGGGGGGCGTTGGTCCCAAATAGCGAACCTTGTGATCTGTATCTCTTTTTCCGCAGGAGGATGATGGAAAGAGATGGCGAAGGCAGCGGTCAAAAAGTTCGGGGTGGTGACTGGTGGGCGGCGCTCCAACGGAGCGGCGCTTAAGGCTGCGGCGAATCCTTCGCTGGCGGAGCCACTGGCGGTTGCTGAGACTCCGGCGCAGGTCGAGACGACCGCCAAGGATTACTTCGTCGAACGCAACGGCGTGAAGTTCGCCGGGACGCACCTGCTCATCGAGCTGTGGGGTGCCAAGAACCTCGGCGACCTTTCGATCACCGACCAGATGCTGCGTGAGTCGACGTCGGCCGCGGGGGCGACGCTCCTGCACGTCCATCTCCATCATTTCGGCCCGGGTGCCGGTTTGTCCGGCGTGGCGGTGCTGGCGGAGAGCCACATCTCCATCCACACCTGGCCGGAGCGCGGCTACGCGGCGCTCGACATCTTCATGTGCGGGGCCTGCGATCCCTACAAGGCGATCCCGATCATTCGGCGCGCCTTCGAACCGGCGACCGTACAGC
>JAEWAD010000233.1 GCA_023391905.1 Pseudomonadota bacterium
CCATGTCGGCGAGCACGGTGACGAGGATCAGCAGACCCTGCACGGCGCGCAGCCAATAGGCGGAGACGTTGAGGAAGATGAGCGAGGAGGCGATCGCGGCGAACAGGATGGCCGCCAGCGTCGAGCCGATCACCGTGCCGGTGCCGCCGAGGATCGAGACGCCGCCGACGACCGAGGCGGTGATCACGGTCAGCTCCAGGTTGGGCGGCACGGTCGACTGGATGACCTGCAGCTGGGTGGCGAACAGCACCGCCGCGATGCCGGCGAAGGCGCCGTGGATGGCGAAGACGATCACTGTCGAGCGCTCGACCTGGATGCCGGCGACGCGGGCGGCCTCGACATTGCCGCCGATGGCGTAGATCGTCCGGCCGAAGCCGGAATAGCGCATCCAGAACGCCACCAGCGCGGTCAGGATCACCATGAACCAGACCGGCGAGGGGATGCCGAAGAGGCGGAACTGGGCGATCAGGTAATCGGCAGGCAGGTTGCTGATCCACGCGCCGCCGGTGACGCTGATCAGGCCGCCCTTCAGGATCGACAGCATGCCGAGCGTGACGACGATCGACGGGATGCGCAGATAGGCGATCAGCGCGCCGACGCCGGCATTGACGACGATGCCGATCAGAACCGGCGCGAGCCAGGCGAGCCAGATCGGATAGCCGTTGACGGCGAGCGTGCCGGAGATCGTCGCCAGCACGCCGATCAGCGAGCCGACCGCGACGTCGATATGGCCGGAGATGATGACCAGCGACATGCCGATCGCGGCCACCGCGATATAGGCGTTGCCGGCGAAGATGTTGGTGATGTTGTTGGCGCCGAGGAAGCGCGGATTGACGAAGCTGACCACCAGGATGAGCAGGATGATGGCGCCGAGCAGGATGAATTCCTGGCCATAGGCGGCGACGCGCTTCATCGGGTGCATGGCCGGCGCGGGGCGCGCGACGGTGGGGTTCGATGCCGACATCAGGCGACCTCCGCCTTGGCGGCGCCGGCATCATTGGCGCTGGTCTGCATCATGGCGGTGCCGACGCTGTCGGGCGTCGCGGCGTCGCGGTCGAACTCGGCGACGAGGCGGCCATTGTTCATGACCAGCACGCGGTCGCTCATGCCGAGCACCTCGGGCAGCTCGCTCGAGATCATCAGCACGGCGAGGCCCTGGCCGGCGAGGCGGCTCATCAGCGCGTGGATCTCGGCCTTGGCGCCGACGTCGATGCCGCGCGTCGGCTCGTCCATGATCAGCACGCGCGGCTCGGTCGCCACCCATTTCGCCAGCACGACCTTCTGCTGGTTGCCGCCGGACAATTGCCGGACGCGCTGCTCGGGGCCGCGGGCGCGGATGCCGAAGCGCTGGATCAGCTCCTTGGCCAGGCTCGTCTCCTTGGCCCGGTCGACGATGGTCGCGGTCGAGATGCGGTCGAGCAGGGCGAGCGACAGGTTCTCGCGGATCGTCTGCGGCTTGATCAGGCCCTGCAGGCCGCGATCCTCCGGCACATAGGCGATGCCGAGGTCGCGCGCCTGCTTCGGATCGGTGATCGTCACCGGCCTGCCGTCGAGCAGGATCTCGCCCGAGGTCGCCGGCGTGATGCCGAAGATGGTGAGCGCGAGCTCGGTACGGCCGGAGCCGATCAGCCCGGCAATGCCGACGATCTCGCCGGCGCGCAGCGTCAGCGAGATGTCCTCGACCTCGTCGCGATAGGAGACGTTGCGCAATTCGAGGATCGGCGCGCCGATCTCGGTGTCGACCTTGGGGAAAAGCTGGTCGACCGGGCGGCCGACCATCATCGACACCAGCTCGCCCTCGGTGATCGCGCCGATGTCGTGCGTGCCGACATAGGCGCCGTCGCGCAGCACCGTGACGCGGGTGGCGAGCGCGAAGATCTCGGGCATGCGGTGCGAGACATAGACGATGGCGACGCCGCGGTCGCGCAGCCGGCGGACGACGTCCATCAGCCGGCGCGCGTCGGTGTCGGAGAGCGCCGCCGTCGGCTCGTCCATGATCAGAACGCGGGCGTCCTGCGACAGCGCCTTGGCGATCTCGACGCGCTGGCGGTTGGCGACGGAAAGGCTGCCGACGCGGGCATCGACGTCGAGGTCGTGGCTGTCGAGCTCGTCGAGCAGGCGGCGCGCCTCGTCGCGCATCTTCGTCCAGTCGAGCGCGTTCATCGTCGTGCGCGGCGCGTGGCCGAGGAAGATGTTCTCGGCGACCGAAAGCTCCGGGAAGAGCAGCAGCTCCTGGTAGACGGTGGCGATGCCGGCTGCGCGGGCCTCGCGCGGCGAGGCGAAGCGGACGACCGCGCCGTTGACGCGGATCTCGCCCGTGTCGGGCGCGTGGACGCCGGCCATGACCTTGATCAGCGTCGACTTGCCGGCGCCGTTCTCGCCCATCAGCGCGTGCACCTCGCCCGGCCGGACGTCGAAGGAGACGTCCTTCAGGGCCTTCACGCCGGCGAACGATTTCGACACCCCCTCCAGGGCGAGGATCGGCTGCATGGCTTGGCGTTTCCCTTGAACGTCCGGCTTGGTGCCGGTTTTCTTGTTGGCCGGGATTGGCGCGTCTTCTAGGGCATCAGCTCTCCGGTTCGACTTCGACGACGTCGACGATGACGCCGGCGTCGCGCAGCATGTCGCAGGCTTCCTTCGGGGCAGAACTGTCCGTGATCACCCGGTCGAGCTGGGTCAAGGGACAGAGGATCAGGCTGCCGCGCGGCTGGAACTTCGAGCCGTCGACGAGTGCGATCACCTGCTCGGCCTGCTTCAGCATCTTCTGCTCGGCCTTGATCAGGATGGGGTCGCCCTCGATCAGGCCCTGGCGGCGGATGGCATGCGCGCCGAGGAAATATTTGGCGGCGTAGAAATGCTCGATCACCGTGTCGTTGGTGTAGGGGCTGACGACCATGCGCTGTTCGCGATGGATGTCGCCGCCCGGCAGCACGACCTGGCAGTCGCCATTGCCGACCAGGTAGAGCGCGAGATCGAGCGAATTGGTGAGCACGCGCAGCTTGCGCGTGGCGATGTGCGGCCCGAGGCAGTAGGTCGTGGTGCCGCCATTGACGATGATCGACTCCCCGTCCGAGCAGAGCTCCGCCGCCGCCCGCGCGATGGCGCGCTTGGCGGGCAGGTTCTGCAGCCGGGTTTCCTCGAAGGCGGGCGTCATCAGGCTCGAGATGCCATTGCTGTCGCCATGCAGCCGCTCGGCGCCGCCGCGCACCTTCCGCAGCTGGCCCTCGTCGCTCAGCGCCGTGATGTCGCGCCGGATCGTCGCCTCGGACGCGCCGGTCAGCCCGACGAGCTGCGCCACCGTGACGACGGGACGCTCGGCCACCTCGCCGAGGATGATCCTGTGGCGCTCGATTTCGTGCATGCGTCCCTCCGAACGAGCGGGATTGTCCAAGCTTTCCGATGATTGTCAATCAGAAACGATCATTCTCGATAATGCTGCGACGCAGAATGATCAATAGGCGTCATAATGCGGCGCAATATCGAGCGGTTCGTGCTTTGATCTGATCGGTTTTGATTGACAAACCCGGCCGCGGCTGACAGATCATCATCGGCAATTGCGTGGTCGCCGGCCGTGTGAAGCGGTCCGGCGGCGTCCCCGTGGATGGTTCGCCGATCCGATGCGCTCGCGCCAGCGAAGCGGCGACCGATCAAGAGCACCGATCATGACCGAACCCGCTTCCTCGCACCTCCTCGACAATCGCTGGGACGACGCCAAGGCCGCTGGCCTCAGCGAGCCGGAACTGCTGCTCTATCGCTCGAACCTGCTCGGCTCGGACAAGCGCATCACCAATTTCGGCGGTGGCAACACCGCGGCCAAGGTGACGGAGAAGGATCCGCTGACCGGCCAGGACGCGACCGTGCTCTGGGTCAAGGGGTCGGGCGGCGACGTCGGCTCGATGAAGCTCGACGGCTTCGCCACCCTCTACCAGGACAAGCTGGAAGCGCTGAAGGGCATCTATCGCGGCCTCGAGTTCGAGGACGAGATGGTCGGCTATCTGCCGCACTGCACCTTCAACCTCAATCCGCGCGCGGCCTCGATCGACACGCCGCTGCACGCCTACGTGCCCTACAAGCATGTCGACCACATGCATCCCGACGCGGTCATCGCCATCGCCGCTTCGAAGAACTCGAAGGAGCTGACGCAACAGATCTATGGCGACGCCATCGGCTGGCTGCCCTGGAAGCGCCCGGGCTTCGAGCTCGGCCTGTGGCTGTCGAAGTTCGCCAAGGAGAACCCGAGCGCCAAGGGCGTCGTGCTCGAGAGCCATGGCCTGTTCACCTGGGCCGATACCTCGAAGGAAGCCTATGAGCTGACGCTCGAGATCATCAACAAGGCGATCGCCTGGTTCGCCAAGGAAACCGCCGGCAAGCCGATCTTCGGCGGCGCCGTCGCGCAGTCGCTCGATGCCGACAAGCGCCGCGCCGTCGCCGCGGCGCTCATGCCGCAGATCCGCGGCCGCATCGGCAAGACGGAATCCAAGATCGGTCATTTCGACGACCAGCCGGCCGTGCTGGAGTTCGTCAATTCCGCTCAGCTTCGCTCATTGGCGGCGCTCGGCACGTCCTGCCCCGATCACTTCCTGCGTACCAAGATCCGTCCGCTGGTCGTCGACTATGATCCGGCCAAGGACAATCTGGACGCGGTGCTCGAAGGCCTCGACGGCGCGCTCGACGCCTACCGCGCCGACTACGCCGCCTATTACGATCGCTGCAAGCATGACAACAGCCCGGCGATGCGCGACCCGAACGCCGTCGTCTACCTGGTGCCCGGCGTCGGCATGATCACGTTTGCCCGCGACAAGGCGACCGCCCGCATCGCCGGCGAGTTCTACGTCAACGCCGTCAACGTGATGCGCGGCGCCTCGACCGTCTCGACCTATGTCGGCCTGAACGAGCAGGAAGCCTTCGACATCGAGTACTGGCTGCTCGAGGAAGCCAAGCTGCAGCGCATGCCGAAGCCGAAGTCGCTCGCCGGCCGGATCGCCTTCATCACCGGCGGCGCCGGCGGCATCGGTTCGGCCACCGCCGTCCGCTACCTGCAGGAAGGCGCTGTCGTCATGATCGCCGACATCGATCAGGCGGCGCTGGATTCGACCGTCGCCGGCCTCGGCGCCAAGTACGGCAAGGACAACATCCGCGGCGTCATCGCCAACGTCACCAGCGAAGGCGCGGTCGACAAGGCGTTCCACGACACGCTGATCGAGTTCGGCGGCATCGACATCCTCGTCTCCAACGCCGGCATCTCCTCCGCCGCGCCGTTCGAGGAGACGACGCTCGAGACCTGGCACAACAACATCGCGATCCTCGCGACCGGCTATTTCCTCGTCTCGCGCGCCGCCTACCGCATCATGAAGACGCAGAAGCTCGGCGGCTCGATCGTCTTCATCGCCTCGAAGAACGGCCTCGCGGCTTCGGCCGGCGCCTCGGCCTACTGCACCGCCAAGGCGGCCGAGATCCATCTCGCCCGCTGCCTGGCGCTCGAGGGCGCGCCGTTCGGCATCCGCGTCAACACGATCAACCCGGACGCGGTGCTGCGCGGCTCGAAGATCTGGCAGGGCGAGTGGCGCCAGCAGCGCGCCGAGTCGAACAAGATCGGCGAGGACGATCTCGAGGAGTTCTACCGCAACCGCTCGCTGCTGAAGCGCAGCGTGTTCCCGGAGGACATCGCCGAGGCCGCCTACTTCCTCGCCGCGGATCTGTCGAACAAGTCGACCGGCAACATCATCAACGTCGATGCCGGTAACGCGATCTCGTTCACGAGGTAAGGACCCAACCTCGCCGTCATCCCGGGCTTGACCCGGGATCCATTCAGCCTGAGGCATTCGGGCTGAATGGATCCCCGCTTTCGCGGGGATGACGGAGCTAGCTGGATTTTGGCCCGTCCCGAGGGGCGGGCCTTTCCGAGAGACAACCGTTTTGGGGGGAGGACCCGCCACATGACCGATCTTCCGATTTCGTCCGATCTTCTCGCCGAGAAGAACAAGGCCGAGGACGCCGCGCTCGCCAACGACTATTCCTCGCTCGGCGAGCAGCTCGATCGCCGCGGCATCGACATCGACGCGATCACCCGCAAGGTCGCTGCCTTCACCGTCGCCGTGCCCTCCTGGGGCGTTGGTACGGGTGGCACGCGCTTCGCCCGCTTCCCCGGGCCGGGCGAGCCGCGCGGCATCTTCGAGAAGCTCGACGATTGCGCCGTCATCAACCAGCTGACCCGTGCCACCCCGAACGTCTCGCTGCACAATCC
>JAEWAD010000262.1 GCA_023391905.1 Pseudomonadota bacterium
CGCCAGCACGTCCCTGCCAACGCCGTCGGTCCCGAACCAGTGTTTTGCGCTTGGCGGCGCGTTCAGGGCGCGCAGATCGATGGCATTGGGGGCGATCCCGTAGAGATACGGTCCCGCCAGGATGAGAACCAGCAGGGGCACCAGGATGGCCAGGCCGGCCAGGGCAGCCCGATTGCCCTGGAAGCGAGACCAGGCACGACGCCAGGGCCCGGCGGCCGGTGCGGCGGAAGTAGTTGCGACGGCCATCTCAGCTCACCTGAATGCGCGGGTCGACGGCGCCGTAGGCGAGATCGGTCAACAGATTGACGAAGATCACGAAGGCACCGATCACCAGCGTCGCGCCCATGATCACCGGGTAGTCCCGGTTCTGCACGGCGGTCACCAGCAGGAGGCCCATGCCGGGCCAGCTGAACACGCTCTCGATGAAGATCGCGCCGCCGACGGCGATGCCGATGGTCGATCCGATGAGGGTGATCACCGGCAGCACCGCATTGCGGGTGGCGTGCTTGACGATGACCCAGAATTCACGGACGCCCTTCGCTCGCGCCGTTCGAACATAGTCCTGGCTCAGGACTTCCAGCAGCGACGAGCGCATGTAGCGCATGATCAGCGCGGACTGGCCGAGGGCGAGCAGGGATGCCGGCAGGATCAGATGCGCCAGCAGATCCCCCCAGCTGAAGGGCGTGGCGGGCGTCAGCATGCCGCCAGATGGCGCCCAGCGCAGCTTGACGGAGAAGAAGTAGAGACCGAGCAAGGCGGTCAGGAATGCGGGGCTCGAAATGCTGAGGAACGACACCACGGCAAGGCCGATGTCGGTAGGGGAATTGCGCTTCACGGCACTGATGATTCCGGCGGCGACGCCGCCGACGATGGCGATCAACAACCCGGTGAACATCAACAGCATCGTCGGGCCCATGCGCTCGAGAATGAGGCTCAGCACCGGGACGCCGTTGCGCTGGATCGAATAGCCCAGATCGCCGGAGAGGGCCGCTCCCAGCCAGCCCAGATACTGGAACGGCAGGGGTCGGTTCAGACCCAGGCGCTCGCGCAGACCCTCGAGAGCCTCGGGAGACATGGGGACGCTCGGGTTGATGTAGGCGTCGATGGGATCGCCTGGCGTCAACCGCAGCAGGATGAAGATCAGCAGGCTGAGCGCGAAGAGCATGACCAAACCGATGGCCAGTCGTCGCATGATGTAGGAGAACATGGCGAACAGTTCTTGGCTGTCGGGGCGAAGGGAAGACAGGCGGCAAAGCCGCCTGTCTCGATGAATCAAGGCGCCCTACTGCGACTTGATCGACCAGCGCTCCGGATGGGCGAGGAACGGCCCACCGGCCGGAGCCGGAGTCCAGACGAAGTTCTCGAGCGAAGACGACGCGACACCGTACCGGTTGGCGACCCACATCGTGCCCCATGGGAGCTCGCGGTTCATGACCTTGCAGACGTCCTGCCAGTTGGCGTTCACCTTGGCCGGGTCGGTCTCGGCCAGGGCCTTGTCGAACGCAGCGCTCACGTCGGGCATGTCGACGCGCGCGACGTTGGAGCCCGCCGGCGGCAACTGCGAACGGTTGAGGCCGACATTGATGCCCGCCGGATCGGGACCGTTCTGGAGACCCGCATAGAAGATCGGGAACTCATCGGGGTTCGGCGGATCGCGATAGACGATCGAGGCCCACTGGGCGGCATCGACGAACTTCGGAACGATATTGATGCCCACCTCGGCCAGCATCGCCTGGACCGCCGCCATGACGTTCGCAGCCAAGGGCGAGTTGTAATAGGTGAGGAAGGTCAATGGCTTGTCACCATTGATGGAAGCCCAATTGGCCTCCGCCAGCAATTGGCGGGCCTTGTCCGGGTCATAGGCGTAGGAATCGAGCCCCGCCGGCAGGAGATGGGACGCGGTGTAACCGCAATCCGCGCGCGTTGCCACGCCGTTGTAGAGCGACTGGATGATGGCGTCGCGATCGATGGCATGCATCACGGCCTGGCGGACGCGGATATCCTTCCAGAGATCGGTCAGATAGTTGAAACCGACATAGTTGACGACGAAGGATGCGCCTTCGATGACCCTGAAATTGGCGTTGTCCGCAAAGCTCGCGGCATCGTCCGCCTCGACATAGGTGAACTGGATTTCACCGGATCGCAAAGCCGCCACCGCGGAGGCCGGAGTATCGAAGTACCGATTGATCAGCCTATCGACCTTCGGACGGCCACCGCGATAGTCCTCATTGGCGACCAGTTCGACATATTGATCGGTTGTGTACTTGTTGAACTTGAACGGCCCGGTACCGACCGGCTTTTCAGACCACCAGGAGATATTGGCCATGGTCTTGGGGTCGATGGAACCGAGCGCATGCTTGGGCAGCATCATGACCTGCGACAGCATGGAGAGCAGGCTGCCATCGGGCCGCGACAGCTTCACCACGACCGTGCGATCGTCCACGACATCGACGGAGTCGATCGCGGAAAGACGGGCAACAAACACACCACCGGCATCGGCGTTGCGGAAGAGGTCGAGCGTGAACTTGACGTCGTCGGCGCTGAACGCCTCGCCGTCGTGCCACTTGGCTTCGTTGAGATTGAAGGTGATCGACCGGAGATCGTCCGCAACGACCCAACCCTTGGCGAGCGCCCCTTCCAACTGGGTCAACTCTGCATTGTAGGCCAGCAACGGCTCAAAATAGATGCTCTGCCAGGTGAAGCCAGCGGTCGCCATCAGGGGGTTGAACTTGCCCTGGGCGCCGCCCGGGCCAACATCGAAACCACCGGTGATGGTCGACTGCGCGAAGGCCGCCGCCCCACCAAGAACAGTTGCCCCCATCAGGGCTGCAACCGCAACCCCTCGAAGCATACGTAGCATTTTCATACTTCCCTCCCCAGGTAGTTATGTTCCTCACTTAGCCGCTTTGGACTTCTGGCTCCGTTCTATGACCTGCATGATTCCAGCATAGTGAGCGTCAAGCCGCTCACGCGCGCGCTCGACATCCTTGGCGGCGATAGCTTCCACGATCTCGTGGTGATCTTTCCATGTCGCCATGGGATCGACGTTCTGAAGATTCGCAAAGTTGGATGCAGCGTAGAAGGCTCGCCAGAACACATCGATCAAGCCGATGAGCATCCGATTGTTCTGGCACTGGAACAGCAATTGATGGAATTGCTGGTCCTGCTCGGCAAAGCTTTCGCCCTTCTCGGCGCGCCTGCGCATATCCTCCGTCACAGCACGCAGAGCAGCCAGCTCATCTTCGGTCATCATCTCTATGGTGCGATGGATCAGGCCCGTCTCAAGCACCCGGCGGATGTCGCGCAGCTCCTCGACGTCGCGCAGGCTGACGCCGAGACCGTAACCGAGATTGTCCAGCAGGGGCTGGAACGAGAACTTCTTCACAAAGGCCCCGACTCCCCGACGGACCTCCAGAATTCCCAACGACTCCAGCGCTTTGACCGCTTCCCGCACCGAATTGCGACCGACACCCAACTGGTGGGCCAGGTCGGATTCCGGCGGAAGCGGATCGCCCGGCTCCAGTCCATTCCTTTGGATGTAGCTGCGCAACTCCTCCAGAACGACGGCATGCAATTGAGGCGGCCGGCGCAGCGGCACTATCGGTCTCGCGTCAGCCATCCTCGTCCCTCCGCGTTCCTGCTCTCTGCTTATGGGGATATCATCTTGTAGGATATCCTGCAAGGGGAGAGGGAGTGGGACGGCAGTGGCGCACCGTGTTCGAAGGAAAGTTGTGACCGAAGAAATGCAGACGGGATAAGCGCGGCCTGGCTACGGACAGACCAGGGAATCGCTGACGGATATCGCCAAGGCTTCGAACCGCCTGCACCCCGGACGTCGTCTCGTCAGGGCTTGACGCCTCCGGCGAGCGCTATCCGAA
>JAEWAD010000330.1 GCA_023391905.1 Pseudomonadota bacterium
TCGCGTCGGGCGCGGCGATCCCGGGGGAGCGTGGCATTCCGGGCGCGGTCGTCCATCAGGCGCTCGCCGACGGTTTCGGCTGGATCCTGCTCTATGGCGGCATCGGTGTCTGGCTGCTGGCGGCCGCGAGCTATCTCGCCTTCGGCCGCCGCGCGGAGGCCAAGGCAGCCTGCCCGGCGGCCGAGGCGACGCGCTAGCCGCTTGTCCGTCCGTCAGTACGGCGTTTCGCCGGCGTCGGCGTTGACGGCCTGGCCGCGTACCAGCATGGCGTCGTCGCCGAGCAGGAACGAGGTCAGCCGCGCCACCTCGACCGGCTGGATGTGGCGCACGAGCTGCGCCGCCAGCATCTTGTCGAAGATCTGAGGCGCCGGCTCGGCGGTGAAGGACGAATAGGCTTCGGAGACCTCGCGCAGCATCGGCGTCGCGACGCCGCCGGGGCAGACGCAGTTAACGTTGATGTCGTAGGCGGCGAGCGCTTCCGACAGCATGCGCGTCATCGAGATCAGGCCGGCCTTGGAGGCGCTGTAGGCGAGCGACTCGACATGGCCCTTCTTGCCGGATTCCGACGCGATCGAGACGATGGCGCCGGGGATCGAATGCTCGATCATGTGCTCGGCCACCAGCCGCGACACGTCATAGGCGCCGAACAGGTTGATCTCGAACTGCTTCTGCCAGTCGGCGCGCGAGACCGCGAGCGGATCGGCATGCAGCACGATGGCAGCCGAATTGACGAGGCCGTCGATCCGGCCGAGCAGCTCGATCGAGCGCGCGACGCCGGCCGTCACCGCCGCTTCCGAGGCGACGTCCATCACCACGCCGAAGCAGCCGCCGGCCGCGCCGCCGAGCGCCTCGACCGTCGCGTCGACCGCTTCCGGCTTCAGGTCGGCGATGACGACCCGCGCCTCCTGGGCGATCAGCAGCTCCGCGATCGCGCGGCCGATGCCGCCCGTGCCGCCGGTGACGAGAAAGCCCTTGCCGGCATGCACCGGGAAGGCGCGGCTCTTGCGGAGCGGCAGCGGCTTGTCGGGGCGGCGGGTTTCATATTTCGACATCGGAAATCCAATCGCCGGCGCGCCGCCGGTCCTTCCAGATCAAAGCTCAGGGTGTCGGCGATCGGGGAGCCATCGCCTGCGCGCAGAATAGGCATGATCGATATGCGGTCAATCGCAGTTGTGGCGTCATCGCTGACTCGGTATCTTCCGGCCACCCAACACCCAGGAGAATGCAGATGAGGCTTCGGAGTCTTTTGGCCGGCGCGGCGGCGCTGATGGCGGTGACGACGGCTCAGGCTCAGGATGCGAAGCCGCTGATCGTCTTCGTCTCGCCCAACCCGGTCGGCGTGAACGATTTCCTGAAGCTCGCCAAGGCCGGCACGGAGAAGGCGGCGGAAGCCGTCGGCGCCACCGCCAAGGTCTATGAGAGCACCGACCCGACCACCATCCGCCAGAACCTCGACGCCGCCGCCAAGGAAGGCGCCAAGGTGGTGATCGCCGTCGGCTTCGAGTTCAACGACGTGCTGCCGGAGGTCGCCAAGGCCTATCCGGAGACCAAGTTCCTGCTCGTCGACAGCTGCCCGCAGACGCCGGTCGACAACATCCACTGCTCGGTGTTCCGCGAATACGAGGCGAGCTTCCTCGCCGGCGCGGCGGCGGCGCTGACCAGCGAGACCGGCAAGGTCGGCGCCATTGGCGCGCTCGATATCCCCTTCATCCACCGCTACACGGATCCCTTCGCCGAGGGCGCCAAGCATGTGAAGCCGGAGATCGAGATCGCCCCGACGCTCTGGATCGGCGGTAACAATCCGTTCTCCGATCCGGCCCGCGGCCAGCAGCGCGCCAGCATCATGGTCTCCGACAATACCGATCGCGTCATGGCCGGTGGCGCCGGCTCGAACGGCGGCATCTTCAAGGCGATGGAAGACCTGCCGGGCGCGGCCGCCTTCGGCGTCGATTCGAACCAGTGCCCGCAGGCGCCGGGCCTCGTCATGGACAATGTCCAGAAGCGCACCGACACGGTGATCGAGAAGGGCGTCGCCGGCCTGTTCAAGGGCGACCAGCCGCCGTTCGCCACCTATGGCCTCGCCGAGGGCGGCATGACGCTGACCAGCCTGGAGCCGGGCCTCGCCGAGTCGGGCTGCCTGATCGCCAAGTTCCCGGATGTCGTCGAGAAGGTGAAGGCGCTGCGCGACGAGATCGTCGCCGGCACGATCAAGGTCGCCGACCCGATGCAGGCCGCGAAGTAACGACGGACGACACGACATGGGGGATCGCGCGCATCGGTCGCGCGATCCTTTTTCGATCCGGGCTTGACCTGGACGGGCTAGGGCCCGATAGGCTCCGCCCCAACGTTCCCCGCATGGCGGGGCAGAGGCGCTTCCCTCGGTGGAGCGCGCTTTTCCAACAGATCGAAGCTGGGATGACGATCGAGCTCGAAGCCACCGGCATCGTCAAGCGCTATGGCCCGCTCCTGGCCAATGACCATGTCGACCTTTCCGTGCTGCGCGGCGAGGTTCACGCCGTGATGGGCGAGAACGGCGCCGGCAAGTCGACGCTGATGTCGATCCTGTACGGCATGCAGGCGCCGGATGCCGGCCGCATCGTCCTGCGCGGCACCGAGATGCACTATCGCTCGGCCCTCGACGCCATCGGCGCCGGCATGGGCATGGTCCACCAGGCCTTCAAGCTGTTCAATTCGCTGACCGTCTGGGAAAACGTCGTCTACGGCATGGAGCCGGCCCGGGGCCTGTTCATCGACCGCCGCGCCGCCGCGGCCAAGGTCGCGGCGCTGGCCGAGCGATACCGCCTGCAGGTCGATCCCAACGCCGTCGTCGGCAAGCTTTCGGTCGGCGTGCGCCAGCGCGTCGAGATCCTGAAGGCGCTCTACCGCGACGCCCGTGTGCTGATTCTCGACGAGCCGACCGCCGTGCTGACGCCGCAGGAGCGCGACGGCCTGTTCGACATCATCCGCCACCTGACCGCCGACGACCGCACCATCCTGTTCGTGACGCACAAGCTGCACGAGGTGATGGCGATTACCGACCGCGTCACCGTGCTGCGCGACGGCAAGGTGGGCGATCGCATGGTGACTTCGGAAACCTCGCCGCGCGAGATCATCCGCGCCATGACGGGCAGGGCGGTCAATCTGACCGTCGAGAAGGGGGCCGCCAAACCCGGCGCCGTCGTGCTCCAGGCGCGCGGGCTGACGGTCGCGGCCGATGGCGGCAAGCCGGTGGTCGATCACGTCGATCTCTCCATCCGCGCCGGCGAAATCGTCGGCATCGCCGGCGTCGCCGGCAATGGCCAGACCGAGCTGATCGAAGCGCTGACCGGCCTGCGCATCCCCGATGGCGGTAGCGTCGCGATCAATGGCGCCGACGTCACCGGCGTCGATGTCGAGCGGCACCGTGACGCCGGCCTCGCCTACATCCCCGAGGACCGCGCCACCACCGGCACGGCGCTCGCGGCATCGGCGGCGGATAATCTGGCGATGGGCTTCCAGCGCAAGCCTCCGCTCGCGAAGGGGCGGCTGCTCGACGGCGCCGCCGTCACGGCGCATGCGAGGAAGCTGATCGCCCGCTTCGGCGTCAAGATCGGCTCCGAACAGCTTCCCGTCGGCACGCTCTCGGGCGGCAATCTGCAGAAGGTGGTCGTCGCGCGCGAGCTATCCCATGCAGCGCCGCTGCTGATCGCCGAGCAGCCGACGCGCGGCGTCGATGTCGGCGCGATCGAGTTCATCCACGGCCAGCTGGTCGCCGAGCGCGACCGCGGCGGCGCCGTACTGCTGGTCTCGGCCGAGCTAACCGAGATCCTGGCGCTGTCGGACCGCGTCCTCGTCATGTTCGACGGCCGCATCCTGGCCGAACTGCCGGCGGCGGAGGCCGATGAGGAGACGCTCGGCCTGCTGATGGCCGGCCGCGTCGGCGAGGCGCACCTCAAAGACGGAACGGAGGCCGCATGAGCGCCTCAGACCAGTTCGGGCAACATTCTCCGCGCCATCAGTTCGACAAGCGCGGATCGTGTGAGCTTCCGGCGCGCAGCCTCTTCGTCGATCGCCGCCAGGATGCCGGCGTCGATCGAAAGATTGGCCTTGGCCGGACGGCCCGTATCGCGAACGAGCGGTACGATGGCGAGACTTGCACCGTCGCGCAGCGCCTCGGCCGTGTCGGCGTCGCGGCGGATCTCCTCCAGCGCGCGCGGCGATGGTACGCCTGCCGTTTCTTCCGTCAGGACGATCCAGTCGCGCAGCGCTTCGGCCGCGTGGGCGAGCGCCTCGTCGACCGTGCTGCCCATGGCGACACAGCCGGGCAGGTCCGGAAACGACACGCCATAGGCTCCGGCCTCTCCATCCACCAGCGCGACATAGCGGGACATGATCTTCTTTCCTTTTCAGCGCCAGCCGGCGAGCTTGGCGATGCTGCGGGCAACTCCCGGCGTCAGCTTGCGATGACGCGGCAGGATGACCGGATGGACCTGCCCCGGATGGCGATAGATGTCGTGGTCGGCTCCATGCCGGAGCAGCTCCCACCCCTCGCGTATCAGCCGCGCAACGATCTTGGCGCGATCCAGTTCGATATCCATGCCAGGCTCCCCAAGCCCTATGCGCCTATATGGGCGCACAGCCTTCGCTGGGTCAAGTACGACGGAACGGAGGCCGCATGAGCGAACAGAGCGTGCGCGCATCGCGGTTGCCGCGCATTCCGGCCGTGCCGCTGGCGATCGGCATCGGCATTCTCATCGGCGGGCTGCTGGTTCTTGCCTCGGGCGGGGATCCCGTCGCCGCCTATCGCGCCATCCTGGTCGGCGCGCTGGCGCCATCGAACTGGCCGAACACGCTGAACTGGGCCGTGCCGCTGGTCGGCATGACGCTGGTCGCGGCCCTGCCGCTTCGGGGCGGCATGGTCAACCTCGGCGGCGACGGCCAGCTCGTCATTGGCGGGCTCGTCGCGGCCCTCGCTGCCCTCTATCTGCCGCTGCCGGGGCCGCTCCTGATCGTGGCCGCGATCCTCTGCGCCATGATCGCGTCCGGCCTCTACGCCTCACTCGCGGCCTGGGGCGAAACGCGCTTCGGCATCCCGATGCTGATCTCGACGCTGCTGCTCTCCTATCCGGCGATCGGCATCGCTTCCTATCTCGTCGGCTTCCCGCTGCGCGACCTGACCACCGGCCTCGCCCAGACCCGGATGATCCCGGAAGCGGCGCGGCTGCCCGTCATCGCCGGCCCGCTCAATGTCGGCCTGATCCTGATGATCGTCGTTGCCGCGGCCGTCGTCTTCTTCGACCGCCGTACCGTCGCCGGCTATGAGCTGCGCATGCGCGGGCAGAACGCCAAGTTTGCCGGCTATGGCGGCGTGCGTCTCGCCGCGCAGCAGGTGCGCGTGATGTTCGCCTCTGGCGCCATCGCCGGCCTCGTCGGCGCCATCCTCGTGCTCGGCTCGCTTTATCGCTACCAGGACGGCGCGCTGCTGACGCCGGGCTACACCTGGTCGGGCCTGATGGCGGCGCTGCTCGCCGGCGGAGCTCCCTTGGGCGCCATCGCGGCGGGGCTGTTCTTCGCAGGCCTCCAGACGGGCGGCTTCGCCATGCAGCGCGAGACCGAGATCCCGCGCGTCCTCACCATGGTGCTGCAGGCGGTGATCATCCTCTTCCTCGCCATACGCCACGGCGTCGGGAGGAAATCGTCATGAGCCTGATGAGCTTCATCACGCCGTCGCTGGTCAATTCCGCCGTCCAGTCGATCACGCCGATCCTGCTCGCCGCGCTTGCCGGCACCCTCTGCGGCCGGGTCGGCGTCTTCAACATGGCGATGGAAGGCCAGCTGCTGGTCGGCGCGTTTGCCGCCGTCGTCGGCTCCTACGCCACCGGCAGCGCCCTCGGCGGCGTGCTGTTCGCGATCGTCTTCACGGTGCTGTTCTCGCTGATCCTCGCCTATGGCGCGACGGTGTTCAAAGGCGACGCGGTGGTGATCTGCATCGGCATGAACCTGCTCGCCTCGGGCCTCACCGCCTATCTGCTCCGGCAGATGTTCGGCGTCTCCGGCACCTTCTCCGATCCGGCCATCGTCGGGCTCTCCAAGATCCGCATCGACGCGATCAACACCATTCCCTGGATCGGCTGGATTTTTTCACGACAGACCGCGATCACCTGGCTTGCCTGGATCCTCACCGCCGCGGTGACGATCATGATGTTCCGCACGCCGGTGGGCCTCCGGATGCGTGGCGTCGGCGAGGATGCCAGCGCCGCCGGCACCATGGGCATCAACGTGCTGCGGTATCGCGTGCTGACGGTGCTGTTCGCCGGCGGCCTGACCGGCCTCGGCGGCGCCCAGCTCTCGCTCGGCACGGTCAGCATCTTCTCCGAGGACATGAGCGCCGGCCGCGGCTGGATCGCCGTCGTCGCCGTCATGCTCGGCCGCAACCATCCGCTCTGGGCGGCGCTCGCCTGCGTGCTGTTCGGCGTCGCCGACGCGCTCTCCGTCCGCCTGCAGAGCCAGGGCCTGCCCAACCAGCTCACCGACGTCGTGCCCTATGTCGTGACGCTGCTGGCGCTGGCGCTCAGCCACCGCAAGCGGCTGAAGCGCCGCGCCGCCGAAACGCTCACCGCGCACGCCTGACGCGCGCGCCCTGCCATCAAGGATATCCGCCATGACCGCAGCCTGCCGCATGATCCTCGACGTCGACACCGGCGTCGACGACGCCATGGCGATCTTCTATGCCATCCGCCGCCCGGGCATAAAGCTCGAGGCGCTGACGACCACCTTCGGCAACACCGACACGGTGATCGCGACCGAGAACACGCTGAAGATTCTGGAATTGCTCGGCCGGCCGGAGATCCCGGTGGCGCAGGGCGTCGCCCGCTCGCTGATCCGCCCCTACAAGCGCATGGCCGATCATATCCACGGTTCGAACGCGCTCGGCGACGTCGAGCTGCCGGCACCGAAGATCAAGGCCGTCGACGAGCACGCGATCGACCTGATGATCCGCGTCATCAAGGAGAACCCCGGCGAGATCACGCTCTGCCCGGTCGGGCCGATCACCAATGTCGCGCTCGCCATCACCAAGGCGCCCGAGATCGCCAAGCTGGTGAAGGAGATCGTCGTCATGGGCTCGACGATCCTGCATCCGGGCATTCATGGCCCGATCGCGCCGATGGTCGACGCCAATTTCGCCAATGATCCAGAAGCGGCTCATATCGTGCTGCAGTCCGGCGCCAACGTCACCCTGGTCGGCATGGACGTCACCATGACGACCCTGCTCTCGACCGACATGATGGCCGAAATCACGCGCGAGGGTGATCACGCGGCGCAGACGCTGATGCAGATCACGCAGTTCTACGTCGACGCCTACAAGACGATGTATCCGGGCATCCAGGGCTGCGGCCTGCACGACCCGCTCGCCGTCGCCGTCGCCGAGGATCCGACGCTGGTCGGCCTGGAGCGGATGTATGTCGACGTCGAGCTGCATGGCGAGCTGACGCGCGGCCAGACGGTCGCCGACCGCCGCCGCACGGCGATCCCGTTCCACAACGCCAACGTCGCCATGACCGTCGACCGTCCCCGCTTCGAGGCCGACTTCATGGCGCTGATGAAGGGCCGCTGACGGCTCGTCGCCTTATGTTGCCCGGCGCCTCCGGAAAGGCGCCGGGATCACGACCGTCGCGGCAAGCGGGAAGTCCTGTCGCAGGACGGATCTCGCCGGCGGAAATTCTCCCGATCTTTTGATCTTTCCTTCGAACCGCTTGCCCTAGTCTCCATTCCATGGAGCCGCAGCAATTCGGAGGCGCCCGGCGTGCCGAAATTTGTCGTCAATGCGCCGGTGTTTTTCGGATCTGTGACGATTGTTGTCCTGTTCGTCGCGATCGGGGTCGTTTTTCCCCGTCAGGCCGACGACATCTTCAGCGGCATCCAGGCCGCCATCCTGTCGGGGTTCGGCTGGCTGTACCTGCTGGCGGTCGGCATCTTCCTGATCGCCATGATCCTGCTCTCGTTCGGTCGCTATGGCGATCTGAAGCTGGGGCCGGACGATGCGGTGCCGGACTTCCGCTTCCTGTCATGGCTGTCGATGCTGTTTGCCGCCGGCATGGGCATCGGCATGATGTATTTCGCCGTCGGCGAGCCGATGACCCATTTTGCGTCGCCGCCGGAAGCGCCGCCGCTGACGATCGCGGCGAAGCGCGAGGCGATGAGCGTGACCTTCTTCCATTGGGGCATGCACGCCTGGGCCATCTACGCCGTGGTCGGGCTGTCGCTCGCCTATTTCGGCTATCGCTACAACCTTCCGCTGACGATCCGTTCCGGTCTCTATCCGATCCTGAAGGAGAGGATCAACGGGCCGATCGGCAACGCCGTCGATGTCTTCGCCATCTGCGGCACAATGTTCGGGCTGGCGACGTCGCTGGGTTTCGGTGTGCTGCAGATCAACGCGGGACTGAACTACCTGCTCGGCGTGCCCGTCTCGCTTTCGGTCCAGATCCTGCTGGTCGTCGTCGTCATGGCCGCCGCCACCGTCTCGGTGATATCCGGCCTCGACAAGGGCGTTCGCATCCTGAGCGAGCTCAATCTCTCGGTTGCCGTCCTGCTGATGCTGTTCGTGCTGCTGGTCGGACCGACCCGGAACCTGATGCGCGATTTCGTCCAGAACATCGGGCTTTATCTCGACAGCATCCTGCTGCGCACCTTCAACATCTACGCCTATGAGCCGCGTCCCTGGATCGACAAGTGGACGCTGTTCTACTGGGCGTGGTGGATCTCCTGGTCGCCCTTCGTCGGCATGTTCATCGCGCGCATCTCGCGCGGGCGGACCGTGCGCGAATTCATCGTCGCCGTTCTCTTCATGCCGGCGGGATTTACGTTCTTCTGGATGACTGTGTTCGGCAACACCGCCATGGAGATCGACACCACCGTGGCCAATGGCGCGCTGGCGAAGGCGGTGCAGGCGGACCTGTCGGTGGCGCTGTTCCAGTTCTTCCAGTATCTGCCCTTCTCCGCCGTGACCTCGACCCTGGCGGTGGCGCTGATCATCATCTTCTTCGTCACCTCGGCGGATTCCGGCTCGCTCGTCATGGATACGATCGCCGCCGGCGGGCGGACGGATACGCCCTATCTGCAGCGCATCTTCTGGTGCGTGCTGACCGGCGCGGTCGCCGCCGTCCTGCTGGCCGCCGGCGGTCTCTCGGCGCTGCAATCCGCCACCATTTCGACCGCCCTGCCGTTTTCGATCGTGATGCTGGTTCTCGTCTGGTCGTTGATCGTGGGCATGAAGGCGGATGTGGCGAACAGCCAGGCCCTGGCGACGGCGGTCCCGCAGGCCTATCCCGCCTCCGAAATGGCGTGGCAGAAGCGGCTGGCCCTGCTGCTGCGCGCCCCGGACGCCCGCGAGGTCGACCGCTTCCTGGAAAACGCGGTCAGCCCGGCGCTCAACGCCGTGGCGAGGGAGTTGCAGGCGCGCTCGCGCGCGGCCGAGGTGGCGTTCGATCGCGATGCCGCCACCATCACCTTGACGGCGCCAGCCGACGAAGTCCGGAACTTCATCTACGGCGTGCGCAGGGTCGAGCACAAACTGCCGGCCTTCACGGCCTATGACGCGACCCGCTCCAACTATCGCTACGAAGCCTACACGTTCTTTTCGGATGGCAGTCGCGGCTACGACATCATGGGCATGTCGCAGGAGCAGATCATCAATGACGTGCTGGCGAAGTTCGAGCGCTACATGGTCCAGTCGCAGTCCCCGGCGACCTCGCTGATGACGGCGGCGCCGGAGCACTAGGCTCCGATCAGCCTCGCGCATCCTCGCGTCGGGCGCAGGAAAGCCGAAGCCCTTGCGTGCCACAACAGCGACTCCAGTCTCGGTGGAAATGAGTAACGTTTTCATGGCGCGGCCGTTGGGCGTCCCTGCCGCCGGCTTCTCCGATTTTCGGATGGTTTGCCACGGAACGGAGCAATTTCGCGCCGTGCCGGATTCGCGGGCAGGGCGCGAAGATTTGGTGCGCAAGGCAAAACGCGCTTGACGCCGTGCGGCAGACGATGTTGACGTTTACATGAAAGGACGGGGCGCGGAGGAGGCGCCCCGGCGGCGCCGTGTGCGCCGCGCAACGGGAGGGTAGGCGCGTGCGCGACATCGGTGAAGCTCGGATCGTGGCTCGATGCGGGGAGGGCGTGTGATGGCGCGGCCGCCGATCGTCGATACCCATCTCCATCTCTGGGATCCGAAGAAGCTGCGCTATGCCTGGCTCGACGGTAATCCCGTGCTCGACCAGGCCTATGGGCTCGACCGCTACAATGCGGCGACCGAGGGGCTCGGCGTCGAGGCGATGGTGTTCCTGCAATGCGAGGTCGATACCGCGCAGTACCAGGACGAGGCGGACTGGATCGCGCAGCTCGCGAAGGTCGATCCTCGTATCCGGGGCATGGTTGCCTGGGCGCCGCTGGAGAAGGGGCGGGCCGTCGCCGCCGATCTCGAGCGCCTCGCCAGGCATGACATCCTGCGCGGCATCCGCCGCATCATCCAGTTCGAGCCGGACGTCGATTTCTGCCTGCGTCCGGATTTCATCGAGGGCGTGCGCACGCTGGCCGATTTCGACCTCTCCTTCGACATCTGCGTCGATCAGCGCACCATGGCGAATGCCCTGAAATTCGCGGCGCAGGTGCCGGACGTGCCGATGATCCTCGATCATATCGGCAAGCCGCGCATCAAGGCCGGCGAGATGGAGCCGTGGGCGAGTGAGATGCAGGAGCTGGCGGCGATGCCGCATGTCGTCTGCAAGATCTCCGGCGTCGCCACCGAGGCGGATCACGCCAACTGGACCGACGATCAGCTGAAGCGCTACGTCGAGGTCGCCATCGACGCCTTCGGTTTCGACCGCGTGATGTTCGGCGGCGACTGGCCGGTGGCCGTGCAGGCGATCGACTATCGCCGCTGGGTCGAGCTGCTCGACACGATCCTCGCCTCGGCCACCAACGTCGAGCGTCAAAAATTCTGGCACGACAACGCCGTCCGCTTCTATCGCCTGGAGACGGCGCGATGACAGAGCTGAAGCCGCTCGTCTCGGCGCGCGGCATCTCGAAATCGTTCGGTGGGGTCGAGGTTCTGAGGAATGTCGACCTCGACCTGATGCCGGGCGAGGTGCATGCGCTGCTCGGCGAGAACGGCGCGGGCAAGTCGACCTTCGCCAAGATCCTCGCCGGCGTGCACCGGCCGACGCGCGGCACCATCGAACTCGGCGGCAAGGCCGTCGAGATCGGCTCGCCGATCGGCGCGCAGCGGCTCGGCATCACGCTGATCCACCAGGAGCCGATCTCGTTCCCGGACCTGTCGGTGGCGGAGAACCTCGTCATCGGCCAGGTCGGCGGCAAGCCGCTCGGACGCGTGCGCTGGGCCGAGCTCGCCAAGGAGGCGCGCCGCCTGATGGGACTCCTGAACGTGCCGATCGACGTCACCGTGCCGATGCGGGGCCTGTCGATTGCCGACCAGCAGATGGTCGAGATCGCCCGCGCGCTCGCCTCCGACAGCCGTCTCATCATCATGGACGAGCCGACCGCCGCGCTGACGCCGAAGGAGGTCGAGACGCTGTTCACGATCGTCCGCCGCCTGCGGGAGGAGGGGCGGACGATCATCTTCATCTCGCATCGACTGGAAGAAGTGCGCGCCATCTGCGACCGCGTCACCATTTTCCGCGATGGCGACAAGATCGAGACCGCCGAGACCGCGAGCCTGACCGACGCCGACATCATCCGCCGCATGATCGGCCGCCCGGTCGCCGACTATCTGCATCGCGGCACCAGCCAGGTCGGCGCCGTGGCGCTCTCGGTGCGCGGCCTGACCCTGCCGGGCCGGTTCGAGAACATCTCCTTCGACGTCCGCAAGGGCGAGATCGTCGGCCTCGGCGGCCTGGTTGGCGCCGGCCGCACCGACGTGGCGCGCGCCATCTTCGGTGTCGCGCCCGCCGCCTCGGGCACGATCGAGATCGACGGCAAGCCGGCCGAGATCCGCGAACCGACCGACGCGATCGCGCGCGGCGTCGCCTTCGTCTCCGAGGATCGGGCGATCGCCGGCATCTTCCGCTCGCTCTCCGTCGAGACCAACATCACCGCCGCCGTGCCGGACCGGATCGCGCCGAAGGGCATCATCCGCCGCTCGGTCGAGAAGGCGCTGGCGAAGGAATCGGTCGAGAAGCTCCGGATTCGCCTCGCCACCGTGCGCCAGCCGATCGGCGAGCTCTCCGGTGGCAACCAGCAGAAGGCGATCCTCGCCCGCTGGCTGCTGGCAGAGCCCGACATCCTGATCCTCGACGAGCCGACCCGCGGCATCGACATCGGCGTCAAGGCCGAGTTCTACGACAGGATCGGCGAGCTTGCCGCGGCCGGCCGCGCCATCCTGCTGATCTCCTCGGAACTGCCGGAACTCCTCGCCTTGTCCGATCGCATCCTCGTCATGTCCGAAGGCAAGCTGACGGCCGACATCCCGCGCGCCGAGGCGAGCCAGGAGACGATCATGCACGCCGCCGTTCCGCGCTCTGGCCGCCATACCGTTTCGGGAGCGGCGGCATGAGCGCGATCACCCGCCTGTTCCGCGCCCGCGAGGCCGGCATCCTCGTCATGCTGGTGCTGTTCGTCGCCGTCGTCAGCCTGATCCAGCCCCGCTTCTTCTCGGCCGAGACCCTGCGCATCGTCCTGCTCGCCGTGCCGCTGATCCTGGTCGCGGCGATGGGCCAGATGATGGTGCTGGTCGCCCGCCACGTCGACCTCTCGATCGGCTCGATCCTCGGCTTCTCGGCCATCGCCGCCGGCATGATTTTTCGCGATCATCCCGAGCTGCCGCTCTATGTCGGCTTCGCCGTCGGCGTGCTGTCGGGCGCCGCGCTCGGCTTCGTCAACGGCCTCGTCGTCACGATCTTCAAGCTGCCGTCGATCATCGTCACGCTCGGCACGCTCAGCCTCTATCGCGGCCTGCTGTTCATCCTGTCCGGTTCGAAGCAGATCGACCCGAACGACATTCCCGAGCCGCTGATCCGCATGGCGCAGACCTCGCCGATCGACATCCCGTGGATCGTGATCATCGCCTTCGCCGTCGCCTTCGCCACCTGGCTGTTCCTGACCTACACGCAGGTCGGCCGTCAGATCTACGCGATCGGCTCCAACCCGTCGGCGGCGCCGCTGCGCGGCATCCGCGTCCTGCCGGTGACGATCCTCGTCTTCACGCTGTCCGGTGCGCTCGCCGGCCTCGCCGGCCTGATCTATGCGGCGCGCTTCGGCTATGTGAACCCCGGCATCACCGGCGTCGGCTTCGAGTTCACCGTCATTGCGGCTGTGTCTTATACACATATACGAGCCCACGAGACAAA
>JAEWAD010000363.1 GCA_023391905.1 Pseudomonadota bacterium
GTGCCGGCATGGCCCGCCTCACCCTTGATGCGGATCCGGTGCCGGCTCTGGCTGGCGATCGCCGTGACGACGCCGAGCGGCGCGCCGGTACGCTCCAGTACAGGCCCCTGCTCGATATGCACCTCGAGATAGCCGAGCACGGAATCCGCCTGATATGCCTCGCCGGCCAGCGCTTCCGGCTTGCCGCCGAACGCCGTCAGCGCCTCGCGCATCGTGACGCCGGAGCGGTCGGCCTGGTCGAGCGCGGCCGGGTCGAACACGCCCGCCGCGACCGCCGACGAGGTCAGCGTGATCGGATACCGCACGCCCTCCTCGTCGCCGAAGGCGAGCAGTTCGATGCCGAAGGGCAGCGCCTCGCCGCGCGCCTTCAGCGCCTCGATGGCGAGCAGGCCGACGACGACGCCGAGATTGCCGTCATAGCGGCCGCCGTCGATCACCGTGTCGATATGCGAGCCGATCAGCAGGCTCTTGTTGCCGCTCGGCCCGGGCCGGCCGGGCGGCAGTGAGCCGCGCATCGTGCCGGCGGCGTCCATGCGCACGGAGAGCCCCGCCTGTTCCATCCACGTGCCGACCAGCTCGGCGGCGCGCTTGTGCTCGGGCGTGAGATAAAGCCGTGTCAGCCGGTCGCCGTCGGCCGAGATCGCGGCGAGCGCGTCGATCATTTCCTGCGCGCGCGTGCCGGCTGCGCGGATTGCCGTGGCATCGCTCATGACGCGACCCGATCCTCGAGGCGGAAGCGGATGATCCGCTCGACCTGCGAAAGCGCCGTGGCGAACTCGACCAACGGATCGTTGTCGACCCGCGCCACGAAGGCGTCGAGGATCTGCTGCTTGGTGGCGCCCTTGACCGCGAGGATGAAGGGGATGCCGTGGCGGGCGCGGTAGCGCGCGTTCATGTCGGAGAACCGCGCATACTCGTCCGCCGTCATGCGGTCGAGGCCGGCGCTGGCCTGTTCGTTGCGGGATTCGGGCGCCAGTTCGTTGGCAATCGCGGCCCGGCCGGCGAGGTCGGGATGGGCGAGCAGCAGCGCGCGCTGTGCCTCGACGCCGGCTTGCCGGACGGCGGTGGCGAAGGCCGCCACCATCGCATCCCGGTCGGGATAGGGCCGTGCCCTCCCCGCCAGCTCCGCCACCCATGGCGAATGTTCGGCGATATCGCCGAAACTCGTCACGAAGGCTTCCTCATCCATGCGGTTGACCGCGGCGAGCGTCAGCGGCTGCGTCGACATTTCATCCCGGTTGCAGACCCTAATCCGGTCTGTCTAATGGCTTTGCAGCCACGCGCCAAGCCTCTTGCGATCGTCCTCGGTCATGCCCTGCTCGTTGCCGAGCGGCATGGCCGTGCCGTTCACGGCCTGGGCCATGATCTGCTGCTTGTGCGCGGCGAGTTGGTCGGTCGAGGTCAGCACGACGCCCTTGGGCGGCGCATCGAAGCCGTCATGGGTCGGTTTGGTGGCGTGGCAGGCCGCGCAATGCTTGGCTGTCAGCGTCAGCACGTCCGCATCCGAAACGGCAAGACTGGGGTCGATCTCGATCGGACGGGGCGCCGTCATGACCAGCAGCACGCCGAACGCCACCGCCGCCGCGGGAATGGTCCAGGCGAACTTGCGGAACGGGTCATGCGCGTCGTGCCGGTTGAGGAAATGCCGGATCGAACCGCCGAGGAGCAGGATGAAGGCGACGATGAGCCAGCTCTGCGGGTGGCTGGTCAGCATCGGATAATGGTTCGAGACCATCATCAGCAGCACCGGCAGCGTCAGATAGTTGTTGTGCACCGAGCGCTGCTTGCCGATCGCGCCGAGGCGCGGATCCGGCTTCTCGTGCTTCAGGAGCGAGGCAACGATCTTCTTCTGGTTCGGGATGATCACGCCGAAAACGTTGACCGCCATGATCGTGCCGATGAAGGCGCCGACATGGATCAGCGCCCCGCGGCCCGAATAGACGTGGGTGAACATGTAGGCGGCGCCGACGATCAGCGCGAAGACGCAGACGGCGAGAAGCGGCGTGCTGCGGCCGATGATCGACTTGCACAGCTGGTCGTAGATCACCCAGCCGCCGACGAGCGACAGCATCGAAATGACGATCGCCTGCGACGGCAGCATCGGGAGGATCGACTTGTCGATCAGATAGGTATTGGCGTTCCAGTAGTACTGGACGATCAGCAGCAGGAAGCCGGTGACCCAGGTGAGGTAGGCTTCCCACTTGTACCAGATGAGGTCCGAGGGCAGCGCCGGTGGCGCGACCAGATATTTCTCGACGTGATAGAAGCCGCCGCCATGCACTTCCCAGGCGGTGCCGTAGACGCCCTCCTTCATCTGCTCGCGCTTCTTCAGCGAGAGGTCGAGCGCGATGAAATAGAACGAGGTTCCGATCCAGCCGATGCCCACGATCATGTGGGCCCAGCGGATCAGCAGGTTCAACCAGTCGACGTAGAATGCGGACATCTGGTGGGCTTCGGTCTCGTTGCGGTGCCGGTTCCGAAAGATCGGTGAAGACCCAGCCGCCTCCGTCCCGGCGCATCACGTCGGGAACGGAGCGGCGCTGGGCGTCCTCCGTGGAGGATCGCCCGGAAACGCGAAGGCGGTTCCGGGCGATCGAGCGTGTCGCTTACTTCGGCAGCTGGTCGTCGATGCCCTTGACGTACCAGTTCATGCTGAGGAGCGTGCCGTCGTCGAGGTTCTTGCCCTCGCCGATCACCTCGGTGCCGTCCTGCTTGAAGATCGGGCCCTTGAACGGATGCAGCGTGCCGGCCTCGATATCGGCCTGGGTCTTCTTGGCAGCGGCGACGACATCGTCCGGCAGGTTGTGGTACTCGGCCATCTCGAGGATGCCGTCCTTCAGGCCGTCCCAGATCTGCTCGGCCTTCCAGCTGCCGTCCAGCACGGCGTTGACGCGCTTGACGTAGTACGGGCCCCAGGTGTCGACGATGGCCGTGTACTGGGCCTTCGGCGCGAACTCGTACATGTTGTGCGCCTGGCCGAAGCCGTGCAGGCCGCGCTCTTGCGCGATCTGGAGCGGCGCCGGCGAGTCGGTGTGCTGGGTGATGATGTCGGCGCCCTGGTCGAACAGCGCCTTGGCGGCGTCGGCCTCCTTGGCCGGGTCGAACCAGGAGTTGACCCAGACGACCTTGATCTTGAAGTCGGGGTTGATCGACTGTGCGCCGAGCATGAAGGAGTTGATGCCCATCACGACTTCGGGGATCGGGAAGGAGACGATGTAGCCGGCGACGCCGGACTTCGACTGCTTCGCGGCGATCTGGCCGGCGATGTAGCGGCCTTCATAGAAGCGCGCATTGTAGGTGCCGACATTCGGCGCCGACTTGAAGCCGGTGGCGTGCTCGAACTTCACGTCCGGGAACTTCGCGGCGACCTTGATGGTCGGGTCCATGAAGCCGAACGAGGTCGAGAAGATGATCTGGCAGCCCGAGCGTGCCAGGCGTTCCAGAGCGCGCTCGGCGTCCGGTCCCTCGGCGATGCTCTCGACATAGGAGGTCTCGACCTTGTCGCCGAGCTCCTTCTCGACCATCTGGCGGCCGACGTCGTGGCCCTCGCTGTAGCCGCCGTCATTGTGCGGGCCGACATACATCCAGCATGCCTTCAGCTTGTCGGCCGCGTTGGCGGAACCGACGCCGATGGCCAGTGCAATCACCGCGGTTGCGGCGGTCAGAATGTGTTTCAAGGCCTGTTCCCCTCTATCCGTCTTCTGTTGCGATCCACTCATTCAGGAGATCGCCGCGGATCGCTGCGGCACGTCCTGGCACGATGCTCCCGACTAGCGGTCGGGAACGAAGGACTGACCGAGCGCCGCCGGCGTATTGGCCCGGACGAGCGCGCGGTTGCGCGAAATGATCACCAGCACGACGATGGTCGTCAGATAGGGCAGCGCCGACAGGAACTGCGACGGCACGCCGACGCCGAGCGCCTGGGCATGCAGCTGCAGGATGCTGACGCCGCCGAAGAGCAGTGCGCCGACCAGCACGCGCCGCGGCAGCCAGGTGGCGAAAACGACGAGCGCCAGCGCGATCCAGCCGCGGCCGGCCGTCATCGCCTGCGTCCATTGCGGCGTGTAGACGAGTGACAGATAGGCGCCCGCGAGGCCCGAGCAGGCGCCGCCGAACAGCACCGCCATGAAACGGACGCGGATGACGCTGTAGCCGAGCGCGTGGGCGGACGAATGGCTGTCGCCGACCGCACGCAGCACCAGGCCGCCGCGCATGCGGAACAGGAACCAGGAAACCGCGATGGTGATGGCAATGGCGAGATAGGTCAGCGGATCGAGGCGGAACAGCAGCCCGACCACCGGGATGTCGCTGAGCACCGGGATCGAGATGCGGGCGAGGCCCGCCCCCGGCACGCCGACGAAGGCATCGCCGATCAGGCCGGAGAGCCCGAGGCCGAACAAGGTCAGCGCGAGGCCGGAAGCCACCTGGTTGGCCACGAAGATCAGCGTCACGACGCCGAACAGCGCCGCCATCGTCATGCCGGCGACGATGGCGCCGAGGATGCCGAGACCGAAGCTGCCGGTGGTGTGCGCCACCGCGAAGCCGATCACGGCGCCCATCGCCATCATGCCCTCGACGCCGAGGTTGAGGACGCCGGAGCGCTCGGTCACGAGCTCGCCGATCGCCGCGAACAGCAGCGGCGTCGCCGCCGTGATGATGGTGAGCAGGATGCCTTCGAGCATGAGCGCGGTCATGACGCCACCGCCTGGGTGTGGGTGACGGGACGGCGCACGATCTGCAGCCGGTAGAAGATGAAGCTGTCGCAGGCGAGCACGAAGAACAGCAGCATGCCCTGGAACACGCGCGTCGTCTGGTCGGACATGCCGAGCGCGATCTGCGCGCCCTCGCCGCCGAGATAGGACAGCGCCAGCAGGAAGCCCGCGAAGATGGCGCCGATCGGGTTCAGGCGGCCGAGGAAGGCGACGATGATCGCCGTGAAGCCGTAGCCGGGCGACACCGTGGTGCGGAGCTGGCCGATCGGGCCAGCCACCTCGGAGATGCCGGCGAGTCCGGCGAGCGCGCCGGAGATCAGGAAGGTCAGGAGCACCATCTTGTTCTGGCTGAAGCCGGCGAAGGCCCCGGCCCGCGGCGCCTGGCCGAGCACGCGGATCTGGAAGCCGGTGCGGGTCCAGCGCATCAGGAACCAGGCCGCGAAGGCGGCGACCAGGACGAACAGGATGCTGATGCGAATGTTGGTGCCGAACAGCGTCGGCAGCAGCTGGTCGCCGTCGAAGGGGCGGCTGTCCGGGAAGTTGTGGCCGGCCGGGTTGCGCCAGGGGCCGCGCGCCAGCCAGTCGAGGAAGAGCTGCGCCACATAGACCAGCATCAGGCTGGTCAGGATCTCGTTGGTGCCGAAGCGGATCTTCAGGAGCGCCGGGATCGCCGCATAGGCCATGCCGCCCAGCATGCCGAGGATCAGCATCGCCGGCAGGATGAAGGGGCCCTGCGCCTCGGGAAAGAAGATCGGCAGGAAGGAGCCGGCGATCGCGCCGACCGCGATCTGCCCCTCGGCGCCGATGTTCCAGGTGTTGGAGAGGTAGCAGAGCGACAGGCCGATCGCGACGAGGATGATCGGCGTCGCCTTGGCGACCAGATCCTCGAGCGACCACATCGCCGTCAGCGGCTCGATGAAGAACACGTAGAGGAACTTGCCGTAGTCGGAGAAGCCCTGACCGAGCGCGCCCGTCAGGCCACCGGAATCCGGCGCCGACAGGTCGGCCGCCATCACGCGCCAGACGATGACGATCAGCGCGCCGCCGATCAACGTCAGAAGCAGCGCCAGCAACGGCGACAGATAGGCCATGGCGGCGGATCGCTCGCCACGGCGGACCAGTTCAATGCGCATGGACAGCCCCCCGGCCGCTCGTCGTCGGCTCGCCGACACCGCCCATCAACAGCCCGATCTCCTCGCGCGTCAACCCGGCCGTGGGCCGCGACGGCGAAAGATGGCCCTTCGAGATCACAGCGACGTGGTCGGCGATCTCCAGCACCTCGTCGAGATCCTGGCTGATCACCAGGATCGCCGAGCCAGACCGCGCCAGGTCGATCAGCGCCTGTCGGATGATGGCCGCCGCTCCGGCATCGACGCCCCAGGTCGGCTGGCTGACGACGAGAACGCCCGGCTGGCGGTCGATCTCGCGACCGACGACGAATTTCTGCAAATTGCCGCCGGAAAGCGAGCCGGCCTCGGGATCGGGTGTGCCCTTGCGCACGTCGAAGGCGCGGCTGATGCGCTCGGCCAGCTGCCGCGCCGCATCCGGATGGATCACGCCGCCGCGCTGCAGCCCGTCGCCCGTCGCATGACGCGTCAAAAGCACATTGTCGGAGAGCTTCATCCGCGGCACCGCGCCATGGCCGAGGCGTTCCTCCGGCACGAAGGCGGCGCCGAGCCGCCGCCGCGCCGTCACACCGAGCGCGCCGCACGCCTTGCCGTCGATCGCGACGGCGCCAGCGTCGGCCGTCTGGCGCTCGCCGGATAGCGCATCGAACAATTCACCCTGTCCGTTGCCGGCAATGCCGGCGATCGCCATCACTTCACCCGCCTTCACCTCGAGCGAGATCGCATGGAGCGCGACCGCGAAGGGATGCGGCTGCGGCAGCGACAGCTCGCGGACCGCGAGCCGGGTCTTGCTGTTCTGCGGCGCGGGGATATCGGCGGAGAGGCTGCGGACTTCGGCGCCGACCATCATGGTGGCGAGCCGGGCGGCGGTCTCCTTCTGCGGATCGCATTCGGCGACCACCTTGCCATGGCGCAGGATGGTGGCGTGGTGGCAGATCCGCTTCACCTCCTCGAGCCGGTGGCTGATGTAGAGCACCGCGCAGCCGCGCTCGGTCAGCTTGTCGAGCGTCAGGAACAGGTCGTCCGCTTCCTGCGGCGTCAGCACCGAGGTCGGCTCGTCCATGATGATGAGCTCGGGATTCTGCAGCAGGCAGCGCACGATCTCGACGCGCTGCCGCTCACCGACGGAGAGGTCGGCGATCACCGAGTTCGGATTGAGCGGCAGGCCGTATTCGGCCGAGATCTGCTCGATCTCGCGCGCCAGAGCGGCGCGGCTCTTCCGGTCCGACAGCGCCAGCGCGATGTTCTCGACGACGGTCAGCGCCTCGAACAGAGAGAAATGCTGGAACACCATGCCGATGCCGAGCTTTCGCGCGGCCGAGGGGCTGGCGATCGTGACGGTCTGGCCCTTCCAGGCGATCGCCCCCTCCGTCGGCTGCAGCGAGCCGTAGAGGATCTTGACCAGGGTCGACTTGCCGGCGCCGTTCTCGCCGAGAAGCGCGTGGATCTCGCCGGGGCGGATCGCGAGGTCGATGCCGTCATTCGCCTTGAACGACCCGAACAGCTTCGTGATTCCGGTCGCCTGTAACAGCGGCGCGCTGTCGGGGCGCTGTCGCCCCTGCCCGCCCTGGCCTGCCCCGCCCCTGATCAGCTCCACGTCACCGTCCCCTCAAAGCCCGCGTCGCCTCGGCATCCCGCGCCCCGTCCGCGAGCGCCCCGCGCATCGCCTCGTCCCGCACCAGTAGATCGGCAGCCACCGACGCTGCAATAGCCGCGGGCAGTTTCGAGCGAATCCCGGCGACGCCGATCGGCGACACCAGGCGCTCGATTTCCGCCCTCGCAAGTCCCGCGCCAGTCAGCTGGCTCGAGAACCGGGCCCGCTTGGTTTCGCTGCCGATGAGCCCGACATAGGCGAAATC
The DNA here is from genome assembly GCA_023391905.1 of Pseudomonadota bacterium. Lineage (GTDB taxonomy): Bacteria > Pseudomonadota > Alphaproteobacteria > Rhizobiales > Kaistiaceae > Kaistia. Next base: position 7,699 of record JAEWAD010000363.1, read on the forward strand.
CTGCCCTTTCAGCGCCCGAGCCACGATGGCGAGGTCGAGCGCGTGGCTGTGCGACATCACCAGCACGAAGCTTCCCGACGGCGCGCCGTCGAGCGTGGCGGGCGTATCGTCCGGCTGGACGCAGCGGACATTGGCGGGAACATGCTGTGGAAAGGCGTCGGGACGCGGATCGATCCAGACGACGCGGAACGGCAAGGGCGCGAGCGCCAGCACGAGCGCCCGTCCGACATGCCCCGCCCCGAACAGGTAGAGAACCCGCCGGTCGTCGCCAAATCCCTCTTCGACGATGCCGTGGTCCATTCGCGCCGCGCCGATCGCCACCATGCTCGCGGGATCGAGGGTCCGGTGCAGCTTGCCGTCCGACATCTGCTCGCCGCGCGTGCGGAACGGCGCGGCCTGCTCGGCGGCCGCCAGAATCTCGACCTCCTGCCGGCGCGAGCGGTCGAACACTTCGAGCGCCAGGTCGACCCGCCCGCCGCAGCACTGGCCGAGCTCCGGCCCAAGCGCGACGCGCCGGCTCTCGTAGTAATGCGGCTGCGGCCGCGCCAGCGCCGCCTGCATTTCGGCGATTGCCCGCCATTCGAGCGTGCCGCCGCCGATCGTGCCGAAAAAGGAGGCATCCGGGAGAACCACGATCCGGGCGCCCGCCTCGCGCGGAGCGGAGCCGCGTGTCTCCACCACCGTCGCCATGGCGGCCTTGCCATGACGATCGATCGCTTCGAGCAGACGCTGCCAGACCAGCATGATCCTATTCCGTCGTCGTCATCCCTCGAACCGCCCGCATGATCGCCTCCGGCGTCGCCGGCGCGTCGAGGGCGGGCATTACACCCGGTTTCAGGCTGGCGATCGCGTTGGCGATCGCGCAGAAGACCGAAATGCCGAGCATCAGCGGCGGCTCGCCCACGGCCTTCGACTTAAAGATAGTGTCTTCGCGCGGCCCTTCCGACTGGAAAAGCTCGGTCTTGAAATGCGCCGGAATGTCGGACGCGGCCGGGATCTTGTAGGTCGACGGCGCATGGGTGCGCAGCCGGCCCTTGTCGTCCCAGACCAGCTCCTCCGTCGTCAGCCAGCCCATGCCCTGGACGAAGCCGCCCTCGATCTGGCCGATGTCGAGCGCCGGGTTCAGCGACTTGCCGACGTCGTGCAGGATGTCGACCCGGTCGACCTTCATCTCGCCGGTCATGGTGTCGATCGTGACCTCGGAGCAGGACGCGCCATAGGCGAAGTAGAAGAAGGGACGGCCCTCGGCCTTGTCGCGGTTCCAGGCGATCTTCGGCGTCTTGTAGAAGCCGGCTGCGGAAAGCTGCACGCGCTCGACATAGGCGGCGTTGGCGAGCTCGGCGAGGCTCATCACGTGGTTGCCGAAGATCACCTGGCCGCCTCGGAACGACACCTGCGTCCGGCGGACGTGATACTTCTCCTCGATGAAGGCGAAGAGCCGGTCCTTGATGATGTTGCAGGCGTTGAGCGCCGCCATGGCGTTCAGATCGGTGCCGGACGACGCCGCGGTCGGCGAGGTGTTCGGCACCTTGTCGGTGCGCGTCGCGGTGATCGCCACCTTGCCGGGATCGACGCCGAACGCCTCGGCCACCACCTGCGCCACCTTCTGGAACAGGCCCTGCCCCATCTCGGTGCCGCCATGGTTCAGGTGGATCGAGCCGTCGCGGTAGAGATGCACGAGCGCCCCGGCCTGGTTCAGCATCATCAGCGTGAAGGAGATGCCGAACTTGACCGGCGTCAGCGCCAGGCCGCGCTTCAGGATGCGGCTCCTGGCGTTCCAGGCGGTGATCTCCTCGCGCCGGGCGCGATAGTCGCTCGTCCGCTCCAGCTGGCCCACGAGGTCGTGCAGCAGATTGTCGGTGACCTGCATGCCGTAGGGCGTGTGATCGCGGCCGCTCCGGTAGAAGTTCTCCTTGCGGACGTCGAGCGGATCCTTCTTCAGCGTGTAGGCGAGGTGATCCATCATCCGCTCGGCGAACAGCATGCCCTGCGGGCCGCCGAAGCCGCGAAACGCCGTGTTCGAGACGGTGTTGGTGCGGTAGCGCCGCGTCAGGACGCGGCAGGTCGGATAGAAATAGGAATTGTCGGAATGGAACATCGTCCGGTCGACGACGCCCATCGACAGGTCCTCGGAATGACCGCAGCGGGCATTGAGCGCCACGTCGACGCTGCGCAGGATGCCGTCGGCGGTGGCGCCGACCCGGTAGGCGACCTCGAAATCATGCCGCTTGCCGGTCATGATCATGTCGTCGTCGCGGTCGAGGCGGAACTTGCAGGGCCGCCCGGTCTTCACCGCCGCGAGCGCCGCCAGCACCGCCCATTGCGACGCCTGGCTCTCCTTGCCGCCGAAGCCACCGCCCATGCGGCGGATCTCGACCGTCACCGCGCTCGACGGCACATGCAGCGCATGGGCGACGAGGTGCTGCACCTCGCTCGGATGCTGGGTCGAGGAATAGACGTGCATCTCGCCCGCCTCGCCCGGCACGGCCATGGCGATCTGGCCTTCGAGATAGAAATGCTCCTGCCCGCCGATGGTGAACTGGCCCTGGAGCTTCAGCGGCGCTGCCGCGAGCCCCATCTCGACGTCGCCGCGGCCGAACGAATATTCGGGCAGCACCGTCTCGGTCGCGTCCGCGACCGTGATCACCGGGGTTTCGGCCTCGGTGGTGAACTTGGCCAGCTTCGCCG
>JAEWAD010000421.1 GCA_023391905.1 Pseudomonadota bacterium
CGAAATCCCGAATCCTAGGAATCCCTTAGCGACGGTCGTTGAAGAAGCGATTCAGCCGCGCGATCTCGGCGACGAAGTCGTTGAAGCGGCGGTTGGAGCTGGCGAGTTCGCGGAGCGCCCAGACCAGCAGCGCGCTGGCGCCGGAGGCCCAGAGGAACAGCGCCAGATGCGCCAGGTCGCCACGGCTGGCGAAGATGCGGGTCAGGTCGTCCACCCCTCTTCTCCCTCTTCGAGAGCCCGCCCCACCCCGTATCCCACTGCCTGCCGCTTCTCGTCGCGGGAGAGGAAGTCGGCCGTGCCGACCCTCGCCCAGAGCGCGGCGCGCTCGGTCGAGAGCGCGTCGACGGCATCGGTGTCGAAGCCGAGGCGCAGCGCCCCCGGAAAATGCGGGCCGAGCCAGGCGGCGATCGCCTCGGCCGTGCGGCCGACCAGCGGCAGCACCGTCTGGCGCCAGAACACGCGGTTGGCCTCGGCGTAGTTCGCATAGGTGTTGTCGCCCGGTATGCCGAGCAGCATGGGCGGCACCCCGAAGGCGAGCGCGATCTCGCGCGCCGCGCCGTTCTTCGCCTCCATGAAATCCATGTCGTGCGGCGTGAGCGCCATAGACGTCCAGTCGAGCCCGCCCTCGAGCAAGAGCGGCCGCCCCGCATTGACCGCGCCGGAATAATTCGCCTCCAGCTCGCGCTTCAGCCGCTCGAACTGCTCCTGCGAAAGGCTGGCGCCGCCCTCGCCCTTATAGACCAGCGCCCCGGAGGGCCGCGCCGCGTTGTCGAGCAGCGCCTTGTTCCACGAGCCGGCGGCGTTGTGCAGGTCGAGCGCGATGGCCGCCGCCTCGAGCGGCGCGAAGCCGTAGTGGTCGTCGAGCGGATGGTAGGTGCGGAGATGCAGGATCGGCGACAGGCCGTCCTCGACGGGAAAGCGCACCGACCGGCCGGCGACAGTGTATTCATAGGCCTCCGGCCAGCCATCCGGCCCCGGCACCACCTTCATCCGGTCGGGCCGGAGCGCATGCAGCTCGGCCGGGCTGCCGCCGAGCAGGACCAGCTCGGCATAGGCATTGCCCGAGACGAGCAGATTGCCATAGAGGCCGGCGAGCCAGTCGCCGCCCGATTGCCGCGCGTTCGGCCGCGCCAGCAGGGCGAGCAATGGATGATCCGGCCGCTCGGCATCGCCGGCATAGGCGAGGAGCGGCACCGAGGCGGCGGCCTCGGCGATCATCGTCACGGCGCGATAGACGATGGCGTTCTTCATGAAGCCCTCGCGGGCGAGCGTCGCCGGGTCGCGCGCGGACCAGGCGGGCCGTCCCTGCCCCTGCAGGGCGATCAGCGCGCCGGTCCGTGACGCCTTGCTCTCCGGTACGAGGTGCTCGGGCGCGGCATCGCGACCGCCGAACAGGCGGAGAAGAAAATTCTGTCTCACGGGCTTCTCCCATCGGGCAGGACGCTTGCGCAGGGCGTTGTTCACCTTGCCGCAAGGTCATGGCGTAGTTTTCCTTGCGTTCCGGGCCACAAGCGGGACTAAGTGGCGCACTTTTTACGAGCAAGGCGGCGATCGAAGCTCCGGCGACCCTTGCGACAGCTGCACGCCCGCCCGCAGGCGCCACTCTTGGCCCTGGTCCGGCGGACCCGGAAGGACGAACCGGTGCTCGATTTTGCCTCGCTCCTGGTCGCCATTGGTTTCTCGACGGCATTCCTGGCGGCGATCCTGCTGGCGGCCTGGAAGACGACGCGGCGGGACGGCTTCCTGTTCAGTTGCGCCGCCGGCGCGCTGTTGATTGCCGTCAGCGTCGGCTTCTCGACGATCGACAGCATCAGCCCTTCCCTGTGGGCGCAGAGCCTCGGCCTCGGCCTTCTGCTGGCAGGCGAGGCCTATCTCTATGGCAGCGCGGCCCAGTTCCGGCTCGGCACCTCACCCTCGCGCCGGATCGCCGTCGCGACCGTCGCATCGGTGGTGCCGCTGCTGCTGTCGCTGCTCGCCGGCTATAACGGCCTCGCCTACTCCGTCAGCTATATCGCCTCGGCGATCCTGCTGTACCTGGTGGCCTACGAGTTCTGGCGCGCGCGCACGGAAGCCCCGATGACCGCCATCGGCATCGCCGTCCTGTACTTCCTCGTCGGCCTGTCCTTCCTGCCGCGCGCGCTGCTGGTGCTGACCTGGGACGGCCTCATCGTCGCCGGCCCGCCGCGCAACTGGGCGCAGGATCTGTCGCTCATGCTCATCATCGGCGCGATCCCGGCGCTCGGCGCCATGACGATGGCGCTGAGCCAGATCCGCACGACCCAGGCGCACCGGCGCGAGGCGCTGACCGATCCGCTGACCGGGCTGCTGAACCGGCGCGCGCTTTTCGAAACCCTCGAAAACGGCTTGCCGCCTTCCGGCGTCGCCGTGCTGTTCGACATCGACGAGTTCAAGGCGATCAACGACACGCACGGCCATGCCATGGGCGACCGCGTCATCACCCTGTTCGCCGAGACCCTGCAGCAGGACCTTCCCGCCGACGCCTCCGCCGCCCGCATCGGCGGCGAGGAATTCGCCCTCATCCTGCGCGATACGACGATGGACCAGGCCCTGCGCCGGGCCGAGGATGTTCGCGCCCGCTTCATCGCGCGGGTCCGCGGCGCGACCCGCCTCGATTGCACCGTGAGCGCGGGCCTCGCGCCCGGCGGCCGCGACCATGCCAACATCGATCGCGTCCTCGCCGAGGCCGATCGGGCGCTCTACGAGGCCAAGCGCGGCGGCCGGAACCGGGTCGTCGCGGCGCGGCAACAAGCCAACTCCGGCGCCCCGCCATCGGGAGCGGCGCTGGCCTCGTCCGGCGCGGGCGACACCACCGAAGCTATCCCCTCGCCCCTCGCCTAGGGCGCGTCGAAGGCGAGATCGAGGTTCTTGTGGTTGGTGTAGAGCAGTGACGGGTGCAGCTCTTCCAGTCCGTCATAGGGATTGGCGTGGATGGCCAGGATCCAGAGGCTGATCGATGCCGTGATCGCATAGATCGCAATCGCGCGCTTCGCGGCGCGCGGCCGGTCGGCGTGGGTGGCGGCGATGGTGATCGCGGTCAGCAGCGTCAGGAAGATCACCAGATACCACTTGTAATAGTCGATCGACGTGTTGCCGACGGCGAGGCGCAAATTGCGCGCGTCCTGCAGATCGTTGAAATCGTGCACGGTCTGCGAGAGCAGCACGGACGGCTTGTCGCCGCGCGCCAGCCGGGCGATCTCGCCGGTAATGTCGCGCAGTACCGCCTCGACCTCGGGGTCCGGCGCTGTGTTCTTGCCCTGCAGCCATTCGCGCGCCGCGACCTGCTTGCGGTAGGCCTCGACGCTCGCGGCCAGCGGCGCGGAATCGAGCACGTCCGGCTCGGCGCTGCGCAGCATATGGGTGATCGCCGAGCGTTCGAGGCTCGTCGCATGATCGGCCCGGGCGTTGACGGTCCAGATGTCGGCGGCGATGAAGCCGAGCGACAGGGCCCAGGCAGTGGCGATGGTACCCAGAAAGGCGGCCTGCGGTATCGAGAGGCTGTCGCGGACGGCGTGTCGCGACAGTCCGTAGAGCGCCAGCCGGCCGACACCATAGAAGAGCAGGCCGAAGCCGACGAACACGCCAAACAGCACCAGCAACGACAAGTGGTTCATCGGCTCCATCGAATTCGCCCCGCTCCATCCGCCCAGACTGCCGGGCCGAACGCCGCCTTGCGGGGCCGATCGTAAGGCTCGACTACAGACCGATGCATCCGGGGATTCGCATCACAAGGCAACCTGTGATCGTCCGCTCGGGAGCATGAAGCGCTACATGGCGCGGATGCGCGGTTCGCCCGGCGCCCGCAGCATCAGCGCCGAAAGCGCCCAGACCAGCGCGTCGAGCCGGTCCGGCGATCTGCCGTTCGCCAGGCCTTCCGGGCCGAAATCCGCCATCTCGTCCTCCAGCGCCGGAAACGTCCCGGCATGGCGCACCCTGCCCTGCGCATAAAGCGCCGCCACCGGCTCGGCCCGCAGATATTTGCCGCGCGTCGCCCGGACCGCCGTCACCGACACGCCAGGATCGACCTCGTTGATCACGCTCGCCACCATGTCGCCGCCCTGGTTGACCTCGGCGACGAGCAGATCCGCGTCCAACGCGCGAAACAGCCCGACCGCGGCGGCGGCCCAGGCGGCCGGCTTCACCTCGGCGAGGCTGCGATCGGCCAGAACATAGGCGACGCCGTCCGCCGCGAGGCCGCAGGCGACAATGCCGCAGGCGTCCGCCCCCTTCCGCCGTGAGGCGGGCGGGTCGACCGCGACGGCGATGCGGACCAGTTCCGGCGCCTTCTCCACGCGCTGCCGCTCGATGTCGTCGCGGCTCCACAGCGCATCGGCGCGATCCTCGATCCACTCGCCGTCGATCTCCTGCCGGCCGAGCCGCGTGCCGCGATAGCGCCCGACGACGCGTTCCAGAAAGCCCGGCGCCAGGTTGGCGAGGTTGGCGGAAGTGCCGGCCCGGGTGACGACGCTTCGCTCGGCCTGAAGCAGGCGCTTCAGTAGCGGGATCGGGCGCGGCGTCGTCGTCACCAGCTGGCGCGGCAGCGCGCCGACGCGGAGACCGAACTGCAGCATGTCCCAGCACGCCTCCGGATAGCGCCACTTGCCGAGCTCGTCCGCCCAGGCCGCCTCGAATTGCGGTCCGCGCAGGCTTTCGGGATCCTCCGACGAAAAGCAGAGCGCCACCGCGCCGTTCGGCCATTCGAGCCGCCGGCGCGAGGGCTGCCAGGTGGGCCGCTCGGCGCGCGGATGCACCGCGAGCAGGCCGGAAACGCCCTCGACCATCACGTCGCGGACATCGGCGAGCGTCTCGCCGATGAGCGCGATCCGTCCGACCGGCGTTTTCGCGAAACCGGGGCGGCCGCCTGCGAGGCCGCGAATCCATTCGGCGCCGGCGCGTGTCTTGCCGGCGCCGCGCCCGCCGATCATCAGCCAGGTGAGCCAGTCGCCCTCCGGCGGAAACTGGTCGTCGCGCGCCCAGAAATCCCAGTCGTGCTGGAAGGCCTCGATTTCGTCAGGCCGAAGCGCCGCCAGCAGCCGCGCCGGCCTCAGGCCCCGCCGCGCCGAGTCGTTCCAGGCGCTCCTGAAGGCGCGCCCGGAGAGCGGCGATGTCGACGCCTGCTCCGTCGCTGTCATCCTCCGTGCCTCCCCGCAGCTTCGCCAGCGTCTCCAGCGTCCGGGCGAGGACGGAAAGCGTGCGGGCATCCTTCTCGTCGACGCCGCCCTCGCCATTCGCGAAGCGCAACTCCAGCTCGGCGACCTGGCGTTCGAAGGTGCGATAGAGCCGCGCCACCAGCTTCTCCTCCGCCGCCTCGTCCGGCAGCGGCGGCGCCTCGCCGGGCCTGAGCCAGCCATGCCGCGCCGCCTGCTTCGTCACCGACACATGGCTGACGCCATGCGCCGCCGCGATCTCGCGCAGCGGCAGCACCGAGGTCTCGTAGACGACACGGATCGCCGCCCACTGGTCGAGGGTGAGTTCGGGCATGCGGCCTCGCCTGATGATAGCGTCTGTCCGCGGCGTCCCCTCCGCCGTCATCCCCGCGGAGGCGGGGATCCATGCAGCCGCGCAGCCAAGAGGTTCGCGGCGGCAAACAGGCGGAATGGATCCCGGGTCGAGCCCGGGATGACGGCGAGGGTGTGAAGCCGGCGGAGCCGAATACTGAAAGACATCCGTCGCGGAAGGAGTCTCGGCGCCGAGGGCCGGAAATCTTCCCGTGTCGCCCCGCCGGACGCAACTCTTGGACGATGCCTGAACCCTACCGGAGCAGCGTCACGCTGTCAAGGATTATTTTCCTATATCGATCGCAACCGCTCCCCGACCGCGCGACCTGACGCAGCGAACCCAGCGCTTTCGCCAACCTTGAGCCGCTGCTAGGCTTGCGCGGATATCGTGCCGGGGGGAGGTACACGTGCAGGCTGCTTTCGGGCTGTCCTACGAGGTGACGGTCGCACTCCTGACCTTCGTCTGCCTCTGCGTCGCGTCGCTCGGCACCCTGCACACCTATCATCGCCTGCCGGCGCATCACCGCGACGACGAGACGCTCCAGACCGTCCGGCTCGTCGCCAACCTCTTCGGCATGCTGAGCTCGCTCGTGCTCGGCTTCATGGTGAGCTCCGCGAACAGCAATTTCGCCGACGCCGACAAGGCGGTCCACGCCTACGCGACCGAGATCATCCTGCTGGACCACGCCTTGCGGGGCCTCGGTCCGGACGCGGCCGGGATGCGGGCCGAACTGGCCGGATACGTCACGACGATCGCGGCTTCGCGCGACATCGAGCGGGCCGCGCTGCCGGCCGAGAACCGGACGGCCGAGGCCAGGCTCCGCGCCATCCGCGCCAGCCTCATCGCGCTGCCACCGGGCGATCCGGCGTGGATCGAGGAGCGCGACCAGGCCAAGGTGCATCTCGACACGCTGCTGCGCACCCGCTGGGGCCTGATCGATCGCAAGGAAGCGACGATCCCCCTGCCCCTGCTCGTCTCGCTGGTGCTCTGGCTCAGCATGACCATGGCGAGCCTCGGCTATCGCGCGCCACGAAACGGGGTGGTCCGGACCAGCTTCATCGCCGCCTCGCTGCTTCTGTCCGGCGCGATCCTGCTGATCCTCGACATGGCCAACCCCTTCGACGGACCGATCCAGGCCTCGTCGCAGCCCTTCCTCCGCGCCCTCGCGGAACTGAAGCTCTAGGGACGTGGCACCCGCAACCGGCGACAGACAAGCGGCCGCCCCTCCTCTATCCTCGGCGAAAACCAGAAAATCCCTGGGAGGGGAACATCATGAGCGAACTGCCGAGCTTCGATCTCGCCGGCCGCAAGGCCCTCGTCACCGGCGCCGCGCGCGGGCTGGGGCG
>JAEWAD010000428.1 GCA_023391905.1 Pseudomonadota bacterium
GCGCCCGGGCGAGCGCGACGCGCTGCGCCTGGCCGCCGCTCAGCTCCGTCGGGCCGCGCCCGCCGAGATGTTCCAGCCGGACGAGCGCCAGCATCTCCTCGACCTTGTCGTCGATGCGCTTCTTCGACCACTTCTTGAGCTTCAGGCTGTAGGCGATGTTGTCGTGGACGTTCATGTGCGGGAACAACGCGCCGCGCTGGAACACCAGATTGGTCGGCCGGCGCTCCGGCGGGCGGGTGGTCACGTCCTCGCCATAGACCCGCACCGTGCCCCGGGTCGGATATTCGAACCCAGCCACGATCCGCAGCAGTGTCGATTTCCCGCAACCGCTCGCCCCGAGCAGCGAGACGAACTCGTTGTCGGCGACGGTCAGATCAACGTCTTCGAGGGCGGTCATCGAGCCGAAGCTCTTGCGGACCCCCATGATTTCAACGGCGGCGTTGGTCACGAGCGCTTCTTTCGTCCGAGCAGGTTGGAGCAGATCACGAGGCCGACCAGAAGCGTCAGCAGCAGCGTGGCGATGGCGTTGATCGACGGATCGACGCCCCGGCGCATCATGCCCCAGACGAGAACCGGGACGCTCTGCTGGTTGCCGATGTTGAACCAGGTGATGACGAACTCGTCGAGCGAGAGGGCGGCGGCCAGGAGCGCGGCCCCGACGACCGATGGCCGGATCAGCGGAAAGGTGATGTCGAGGAAGGTGCGGACCGGGCCGGCGCCGAGATCGCGCGCCGCCTCCAGCATGGAAAAGTCGAAGGTCTCCAGCCGGGCGTTCATGGTCAGCACGACGAAGGGCAGGCAGACGATCAGGTGCCCGATCGCCGTGTTGATCAGCCCCTGCGGCATGCCGAGCACGCGGAAGAACACGGCCAGCGAAATGCCGATGACGAGCAGCGGCACGATCGCCGGCAGCAGACTGGCGCCGATCAACGCCTCGCGGACATGCGGCCGCTTCAGCCGCATCAGGCCGAAGGAGAACGCCGCCCCCATCGCGCCGGCCGCGACCGCCGAGACCACCGCCAGCACCAGGCTGTTGGAGAGCGCGCTGACGATCAGCGGATTGTCGAGCGCGCTCCGGTACCAGTCGAAGGTCAGCCCCTCGATCGGCATGGAGAGGCGCGGCGAGGTGGTGAAGGAGAACAGCACGATCACCACGATCGGCGCGTAGAGATAGGTGAGCACGGCCAGGACGAAGAGCCCGGCGATCCATTGTCTTCTGGCTTTTCCGGTCATCGGGTCACGCGGGCGAGGATCTGGACGACGGCCAGATAGATGACGAGGACGATGGCGATGGTGACGAAGGCGAGCGCGGCGCCGAGCGGCCAGTTGGAGCCGATGCCGCGGAACTGGTCGGCGATGATGTTGCCGATCAAGAGGCTCTGCGTGCCGCCGACCAGCGACGGCGTGACGAAGTCGCCCGCCGCCAGCAGGAAGGCGAAGGCGAAGGCTGTGCGGACGCCCGGCATGGCGAGCGGCAGCAGGATGGTGCGGACGAGATGGAACCGGCCGGCGCCGAGATCGCGCGCCGCCTCCATCTGGTCGCGCGACACGTTGAGCAGCGCCGAATAGATCGGCAGCACGGCGAGCGGCAGCAGAAGGCCGCTCAGCGTGATGACGACGGCGATATTGCTGTAGATCAGGAACTCCAGCGGCTCGTCGATCAGGCCGAGCCATTGCAGCGTCGAATTGAGCAGCCCCTGCTTCCCGAGGATGGTCCGCCACGCATAGATGCGGACGAGATAGCCGCTGAACAGCGACAGCAGCACCAGTTGCAGGATCAGTTGCCCGCGCCGCTCGAACACGAAGCGCATCGCGTAGGAAAGCGCGAAGGCGATCGGCACCACGATGCACGCCGTCACGAAGCCGACCACGACGGTGCGGATGAGCAGCGTCCGGTAGAGCTTCGAGACGACGGCCTTCTCGTAATTGGCGAGCGTGAAGTCCGGGATCAGCTCGAACCCCTTCGCTCGCCAGAAGCTCAGCACCAGGAGGCTGAGCATCGGCACGGCGAAGAACAGCACGTAGAGCAGGCTTGCCGGCAGCAGCGGGCGAAGACTGGAAGTCGCACGCCCTGGGCGTGCCAGGCCGGAGCCCGTCATCATGATATTCCTCGCCGTGCCGGGGATCAGGAGGCCTTGAAGGTCTGCCAGGCCTCGACCCAGGCGGGCGCGCCGACAATGTCGCCGTCACCGTCCTGCGGCGGCACGACGATCTGCGTGCCGAGGATGCCGCCACCGGCCTTGCGGACGTTGTCGTAGGGGTAGAGCTCGCGCAGGCTCGGGTCGAGCAGGTCGTAGGCGGCCTCGACCGTGCAGCCCGAACCAAGCTCCTTCGCCAGCGCCGCATTCGACTCCGCCGACGTCATGAAGTCGATGAAGGCATAGGCGTTGTCGAGATTGGGGGCGTCGGCGGCGATCGCATAGGAATCCGACCAGTAGAACGTCCCGTCGACCTCGGGCGAGCCGACGACGAGCTTGACGCCCTTCTCCTTGGCGATCAGCGTCTGGTAGGCCCAGCCGCCGATGCCGATCGAGGCGTCGCCGCGGATCAGCACGTCGGCCATGTCGCCATGCGACGCGCCGATGGTGACGACGTTCTGCTTCATCTTGAGCATGGCCTCGATGACCTGCTCGAGCTCCGCCGCCGTCAGCCGGTTCGGCTCCTTCATGCCGAGCGAGACGGCGTAGAGCCAGATGTTGCCAAAGGGGTCGTCGAGCAGGACCAGCTGGCCCTTGTATTTCGGATCGGCGAAATCCGTGTAGCGGGCCGGCATCTTGTCCCATTTCGCGGGATTGAAGACGCAGGGCTCGTCGCCCCAGATGATCGGGATGCCGTAGGTCTTGCCGTCGCGCACAAGCCAGGGCGCGCCCTTGAACGCCGGGAACAGCCCCTCGGCGGTCGGGATGCGGGCGAGATCGAGCGGCTGGAACAGCTCGACGTCCGAAGCCAGGATCGCGCGCTGGAAATCCTTGTTCGGCGTCAGGAGGTCCATGGCGCCGCGGCCGCCGGTGTTGAAGCGCGTCAGCGCCTCGTCGGCGGCGGACTGGAACGAGGCCTGGAGCTGGATCCCGTTCTTTTCCAGGAACGGCTTGGCGACGTTGCCGCCATGTTCGCCGTCCCAGCCGAGGAAATTGAGCTGCCCGCCGAGCTTCGGCGTTTCGGCGGCCGAGGCGCCGCTCGCGGCGCCGAGCACGGACAGAGAGGCAAGTCCCGCCGCGCCCTGGATAAATCTCCGCCGGCTGACGTCTGCGTTAAGCCGGGCATCAAGAAACCCTCTAACCATCTCGTTCAAGATCGTCTCCCCTATTCTCTGGAACAGTCGAGCTTCTGGTCTTGGTCCGAAAAATTGGCATGCCGAATCGGCTGGCGCATTTTCCCTGCTCGCGCCATGGCGACCGCTTTTCCTCTGCGGAAATCCTGCCTTTCTTCCCCACTCCCACTTCAATCTAATGATCGCTTTGTATATGAAGTCAAGTACCGTTGATGAAACTGGAGTTCCTGGCGATGTCGGAGACTGGCAACCCGGAGGGCAGCCGCAAGGGCGCCTACACGGCGCCTGCCCTGGAGAAGGGCCTTGAGATCCTGGAACTGCTGGCGGATGCCGGCGAACCCCTGTCGGCCAAGAACATCGCCGACAGCCTGGGGCGATCGAAGAACGAGATCTTCCGGATGGTCTTCGTGCTCGTCGAGCGCGGCTATCTGAACCGCGACGCCGCGACGGATCGGCTGACCTTGAGCAACAAGCTGTTCGAGCTCGGCATGCGCACGCCGCGCTCGCGCAAGCTGGTCGAGGTCGCGATGCCGGCCATGGAGCAGCTGAGCGACGACACCGGGCATTCATCGCATCTGGTGGTGATCAACCGGGGCGAGACGGTGGTGATCGCGGCGGCCGCCGGCAGCGCCGAACTCAATCTCACGCTCCGGCTCGGCTATCGCCGGCCGGCGACCGAGGCCAGCTCCGGCCAGACGATCATGGCGTTCCAGCCGGCCGAGAAGCGCGCGCGCCTCATCGCCGAGAGCCTGGCCCTTTCCGACGAGCCGCACGATCCCGCCGCGCTGGACGCGATCCTCGACCGGATCGTCGCGGACGGCTCGCTCGTCGCGCAGAGCCACGACCTGTTCGGCGTCGTCGATGTCTGCGCGCCCATTCTCGATCGCAACGGCAGGGCCGTCGCCAGCGTCGTCGTCCCCTGCCTCAGCCGGCGCGGCGCCGCCTCCAGCGAGGACACGGTCCGTGCCGCGCTGGTCGAGATGTGCCGCCAGATCGGTGAGGCTCTCCTCGAACGCTGAGAGCGCCCCGGCGGGCCCGAGCCCCGCTCCGGCCCGCGCCAGGCCGGTTGCGCCGGGCGGTCTTCAGTCCTGCCCTGCCCTTCCCGATTTCGGGCGAGCTCACGGAAGGGCGAGGCCTTTCCGGATGAAGTCCAGCTTCACCGGGCCGGCACCGCCCTGCCCTCTGGAACCCCTAGTCCGCCGCGACGGCGTCCGTCAGGAAGTCGGCCATCTCGGCATGGTAGAAGGTCTTGGAGCGCGGGCCGATCTGGATCGGCTCGAGCATGCTGACGCATTTGCGGTAATGCGGCGTCTGGCGATGCGCCTCGAGCGCGTCGGCGGAAGTAAAGACCTCGTAGATCAGGAACTTGTGGTCGTCGTCGGGGTCGCGCAGAACGTCGAAGCGCAGATTGCCGGGCTCCTGGCGCGTGCCTTCGTAGTTGATGCGAAAGGCCTCGAGAAACGTGCCGGCATGGCCCGGCTTGACCATGATGGTCACCATCTGGATGAACATAACAACTCCTTTGCAAAGGGTTCGAGATCGCGCGCGGACGCGCGACGCTTCGTGAAATTCAGAGGCCGGGCGCCTTCCACATCGCGGTGGTGACGCCCTCGTCGACGAGCTGGCGCTGCAGCGCGTAGGCGCGCGCCCAGCGCTCGCCGGCCTCGTCGTAGATTGCCTTGTGCGCGGTCTCCGGCTCGAAATGGCGGTCCCAACGCACCCAGCTTTCGGCGGTCGAGACGAAGTCCCGCTGCAGCCCTGCGCCGATCGCGGCGGCGGCGGCGCAGCCGAGCGCCGTCGCCTCCTTCACCACCGGCGTCACCACGGGCAATCCCGTCGCGCTCGACAGGATCTGGGCCCAGTGCGCGGACTTGGCGGCGCCGGCGGCGAAGACGATCCGCTTCGGCGTCACCCCGGAGAGCGCGAAGATCGCGGCCAGATTGCGCGCCGCGACGATTGCCGCGTTTTCCTGCAGCGCGCGGAAGATCGCGGCCTTGCCGGATTTTTCCGGATCGATCGAGAGATTCAGCAGCGAGGGCGCGGCGTGGTACCACTTGCCGTAGCGCATCACGTCGGAGAACACCGGAATGATGCCATAGGCGCCCGGCGGGATATGCGCCGACTGCGCCTCGAGCCGCGCATAGGCATCGCCCCCGTCGGCATCGGCCGCCGCCACCTCCGCCGCGCCAAAGCTGTCGCGGAACCAGCGCATGACGACGCCGACGAAGAAGCTGATCGCCTCGGCCTGGTTGAGGCCGGCGACGACATGCGGATTGATGCGGAGATTCATGGAGGGATCGGTCAGCGTCTGCTCGACATTGACGATCTGCTGCCAGAACGTGCCGCCGAGCACGGCGCAATCGCCCTTGTTGACGACGCCGAGGCCAGCCGTGCCGATCTGGCAGTCGCCGCCGCCGGCGACGACGCGGGTGCCGGCCCTAAGCCCGGTCGCCTCGGCCGCCGCTGCGGTCACATGGCCGATCACCGCGCCGGGCTCTACCGTCTCGGGGAAAATGTCGTCGCGCATGCCGGCCCAGCGCATCGCCTCCGGCATCCATTGCCGCTCGCGAAGATCGAACAGGCCCGTCGTGCCGGCATTGGAGGGCTCGCTGGCGAGAACGCCCGAGAGCCGCGCCAGCACCCAGTCCGACAGCATGCTGATCCGATGCATGCGGTCATAGACTTCCGGCAGATTGCGTTTCAGCCAGAGCAGGCGCGGCAGGGCGCCGAGCGCGAAGGTCTGGCCGGTGTGCCGGTAGAGCCGCGCCTCGAGCTCCGGAAATTGCTGCTTCAGCTCGCGCACTTCGCTGTTCGAGCGGCTGTCGACATTGGCGCAGGCCCAGATTTCCCGCCCTTCGGCGTCATAGACGACCAGCGCCTCGCGCATGCTGGTGGCGCTGACGGCGGCGATGTCGGCCGCCGAAATGCCGGCGCTGGCGATCGCCTGGCGGATGGCGCGGGCGAGATGGGCCCAGTTGCCCTCGATATCGAAATCCATCGAGCCTTCGAAGCGCGGATCGGGCTTGTGCCACCATTCGTGCTGGGCTGCCGCGATCTGGTTGCCCGCCGCGTCGAAGACGACCGCACGGCCGCTCCCGGTTCCGGCATCGACCGCCAGAAGATACGTCCCCGCCATAACCCTCTCCCTAGTCCTTGAGGTCCATCAGACCCAGCGCCGTCGTTTCATCCGTGATCAGGATGCCGACGAACTTCCCCTTGAGCGCGGCATGGATGGCCGGCACCTTTTCCAGCCCGCCGGCCGCCGCGACGACCTTCTCGGCGCGCGACAGCGCCGCGAGCTTCACGCCGATGACGCGGTCGTGCAGCTGCAGGTCGAGCACTTCGCCCCTGTCGCTGAAGAACTGGCAGAGGATGTCGCCGACGGCGCCCTTGCGGCGCAGCGGCTCGATCTCGTCCGGCGTCACATAGCCGGAACGCACCACCGTCGACGTTCCGGAAAGCTCGCCGATGCCGACCAGCTGGTAGGAGGCGTTCAGCGCCATGTCGAGCAGGTTGGCGACGGCGGGCTCGGAGGAGAGGTTTCTGGCGACGTCCGGGTCGCGCACGACCAGCGGGGCCGGCACGAGATGGACGCTGCTGCCCCAGTTCGCGGTGCGCATGCCGTCGACATAGGTGCCGACGCCGCCGGTCAGGCTGACCAGGCCGATATTGCGCTCATTGGCGAGATGGCCGAGGCGCTGGATGGCGTTGCTGACGGTGGCGCCCCAGCCGACGGCGAGAAGGTCGTCCGGCTGCAGCCGCTGCATCAGGAACTGCGCCGCCGCCTGGCCGAGCCGGTCGCTGGCGCTCTGCTCCGGCAGTTCCGGCACGACATAGGCCTCGAGCAGGCCGTAGCGGCTCTTGATCTCGCGCTCGAGCGACAGGCAGCCCTGGTAGCGCGAGTTGATGCGGACCTGGATGATCCCGGAGCGACGACCGCTCTCGAGCAGGCGCGACACCTTGATGCGCGACATGCTCAGCTTTTCGCCGATCTCGTTCTGCGTCAGGCCGTCGTTGTAATAGTACCAGGCGATCCGCGTGAGGATCTCCTCGTCGGCATCGCCATAGCTCCACTCGTTGCTGTCCAAGGCCATCCGCCGAGCTTCCCTTCTCGCAACCTGTGATCACATCGATATCGTAAAAACATTTGATACGTCAACAGCGCGAACCATGCGGGTTCGCCATCGGGATTCGATTCACCAGAAATCCAATAAAACTGCGATATTGCAGTGCAATATGCCGGATGCGGCGCAACGAGGCCGATACTGACCATATTGACGCCCTCCGATTCTTATGATCACTTGAGCGGAACAAGAGACATCTGAACAGGTGCGGAATGACTGCGGATATGGCGGCCGGGAGGGCTGCTCAGCTCACCGGCATATGGAAATCCTACGGTCCCGTCCCGGTCCTGAAGGGGGTTTCGCTCGCCTTGCGGCAGGGCGAGGTGCATGCGCTCCTCGGCGGCAACGGCGCCGGCAAATCCACGCTGATGAAGATCATGTCCGGCCTCGTGCCGGCGAATGCCGGCTCGATCGAGATCAATGGCGAGACGCTGACCCACGCCTCGCCGGCGCTGGCGCAGCAGCTCGGCCTCTATCTGGTGCCGCAGGAAGCGCACATCCTCGGCAACCAGTCGGTGCTGGAGAACATCTGCCTCGGCCTTCGCCCGTCGCCGCGCGCGCTGCGCAAGCGGGTCGAACAGCTGATCGCCGAGCTCTCGGTGACGCTCGATCTCGACGCCCAGGCGGCGACGCTGGAAATCGCCGAGCGCCAGATCGTCGAGATCCTGCGCGGCCTGATCCGCGAGGCGCGCGTCCTGATCCTCGACGAGCCGACCTCGGCGCTGACGCCGTTCGAGGTGCATGCGCTCTTCCAGCGCGTGCGCAAGCTCCAGGCCCAGGGCGTCGGCATCTTCTTCATCTCGCACAAGCTGCGCGAGATCCGCGAGATCTGCGGCACGATCAGCGTGCTGCGCGACGGCGTCGTGGTGCTCAGCGGGCCGCTCGACACCTATAGCGACGCCGAGATCATCGATGCGATGAGCCGCGTCGCCACCGGCGCCACGCCCGTTGTCGCCGAACGAGAGAACCGCGAAGGCGGCGCCGTGCGCCTGTCGGTGCGCAAGCTGAGCGGCGAAGGGTTTCGCGACATCAGCCTGCAGGTTCGCGCCGGCGAAGTGCTGGGGCTCGCCGGCGTCGTCGGCGCCGGCCGCACCGAGTTCTCCGAGACGCTGTTCGGCCTGCGCCGCCAGAGCGGGGGCTCGGTCACGCTCGACGGCGTCGAGCTCGCCAATCGCTCGCCGCGCCGCTGCATCGACGCCGGCCTCGTCTACCTGCCGGAGGACCGCCAGCAGAACGGCCTGTTCCTCGACGCGCCGCTCTACTGGAACACCTCGTCCTACCTGATCCACCGCCTGCCCTTCTTCCTGCGGCCGGGCCGCGAGCGCGGCCTATTCAATGGCTTCCGCCAGAGCATGGGCATCAAGTGCACCGGCCCCGGCCAGTCCGCAAAGGCGCTCTCCGGCGGCAACCAGCAGAAGGTGCTGATGTCGAAGTGCCTGTCAGCCAAGCCCAAGGTGCTGGTGCTGGACGAGCCGACCCGCGGCGTCGACGTGGCGGCGCGCAACGACATCTACGCCCTCATCCGCCAGCTGGCGGCCGACGGCGTCGCCGTCATCCTGATCTCGTCCGATTTCGACGAGATCGAGCTGCTCGCCGACCGCGTCACGGTCATGGCCTTCGGCCAGCTCGGCGGCGAACTCACCGAGAACATCAGCGTCGACGCGATTGCCCGCCTGGCATTCGGCGCGGGGGAGCAGGCCCATGCTTAATCTCGTCGCGCGCAACCGCGTCATCATGCTGGTGCTGGTGATGGCGGTCGCCTGCCTGGCGCTCGGCGTCGCCGCGCCCGGCTACCTCTCGGGCGCGACCGCCTCGGTCATCCTGTCGAACAGCCTCGTGCTGCTCCTGATCTCGCTCGGCACCATGCTGGTCATCCTGACCCGCAACATCGACGTCTCCAGCGGCTCCATCCTCGGTCTGAGCGCCGCGACGCTCGGCCTGTCGCTCAATGCCGGCGTCAGCCTGCCGCTCGCGATCGCGCTCTGCATCCTGACCGGCATCGTCGCCGGCGCCATCAACGGCCTGCTCGTCGCCTATCTCCGCATTCCCTCGATCGTCGCCACGCTCGGCACGCTCGGCCTCTATCGCGGCATCATGCTGATCCAGACCGGCGGCCGCTGGATCGAGGGCCTGCCGCAGGATCTGAAGGCGCTGGCGGGAAGCATCGGCTTCGGCGTCTCCGTCCTGACCGTCACCGTGCTGGCGCTGTTCGTGCTCGCCTGGATCTTCCTGCGCCGGACCCGGTTCGGCCGCTATTTCTACGCCGTCGGCGACAACCGCGACGCCGCCCATCATCTCGGCGTGCCGGTTCGGCGCGTGCAGTTCACCGCCTTCGTGGCGTCCGGCGCTTGTGCTGCGATCGCCGGCCTGATCTTCGCGGCGCAGATCGGCTTCATCCCGAACCAGGCCGGCAACGGCATCGAGCTGAAGGCGATCGCCGTCAACGTGCTCGGCGGCGTCAGCCTGCTCGGCGGCAGCGGCTCGGTCGCCGGCGTCTTCACCGCCGCGATCTTCCTGACCTCGATCGACAGCGCGCTGGTGTTCCTGAAGATCCCGGCGTTCTGGAACGACTTCATCGCCGGCGCGATCCTGCTGATCGTGCTGCTGCTCGACGGACGCATCCGCCTCCTGATCGATCGCCGGATCCGCGCCCGCCGCTACGCCGTCCATGACCGCGCGCCGCAAGCCGGCGAGACGGCCGGCAAGAGCCCGGAAAAGATCGCCGAAAAGACCCTGCTGGCGGAGGCAAGCCGATGAAAAACCTGCTCTTCCGCTGGGAAGCGGCGCTGTTCCTGATGCTCGTCGCCGAGCTCGCCGTGTTCGGCTATATCAACCCGCGCTTCCTGAACGTCGGCAACCTCGTCTACGGCACGTCGGACTTCGTCCAGATCGGCATCGTGGCGCTGCCGCTGACGCTGGTCATCATCGCCGGCGGCATCGACGTCTCCTTCGCCTCGGCGATCGGCCTTTGCGCCATCGTCTTCGGCGTCTCCAACTTCTTCGGCCTGCCGTTGCCGCTGGCGATCGGTCTGTCGCTCGTCGCCGGCGCGCTCGCGGGCCTGCTCAACGCCACCGTCATCCATTTGTCGAAGATCCAGCCGCTCGTGGTGACGCTCGGCAGCCTCTATCTGTTCCAGGGCGCGGCCACGGTGCTGTCCGGCGTCGTCGGCGCCGGCGGCTATGAAGGCATCGGCAACTTTCCGGCGAGTTTCACTTCCTTCGGCTATGCCGAATTCCTCGGCCTGCCGGCGCCGCTCGCCGTCTTCCTCGGCCTCGCCGCCGTGCTCGTCGTGCTGCTGCACTTCACCCGCTTCGGCCGTGCCGTGTTCCTCGTCGGCCAGTCGGCCGAGGCAGCGCGCTATTCCGGCCTGTCGGTGACGACGACGCAGACGATCACCTATGTCATCACCGGCGTCTGCGCGGCGATCGCCGGCCTCGTGATGTCGGCCTATTTCGGCTCGGCCCGCGTCGATCTCGGCGCCTCGACGCTGCTGCCGGCGGTCACCGCCGCCGTGCTCGGCGGCGCCTCGATCTATGGCGGCCAGGGCTCGATCCTCGGCACGCTGCTCGCGACCTTCGTCATCGGCTACCTGCAGCAGGGCCTGCAGGCGAGCGGGGTTGCGAGCCAGATTTCCAGCGCACTTTCGGGAGGGTTGCTGGTCGCGGCGGTCGCACTGCGCCACGGGAGCGCATTGCTGGCCGATTTCATCGCTGTCGCCCGACAGAAACGAAACGATCGGGCCATGGCATCTTGAGGAGGAAAACGGAAATGACGATGAAGTTCCTGAAGTCCGGCCTGATGGCGGCGACGCTGCTGGCGGGCACGATGTTCGCCTCGGGCGCGGCGCAGGCCGAATCCCAGATCGCCTTCATTCCGAAGCTGGTCGGCGTCGGCTTCTTCACCAGCGGCGGCGCCGGTGCGGTCAAGGCCGGCGAGGAAGTCGGCGCCAAGGTGACCTATGACGGCCCGACCGAGCCGAGCGTCTCGGCCCAGGTCCAGTTCATCAACAACTACGTCAACCAGGGCTACAACGCGATCGTTGTGTCGTCGGTGTCGCCGGACGGCCTCTGCCCGGCCCTGAAGCGCGCCATGGATCGCGGCGTGCTGGTCATGACCTGGGACAGCGACGTCAATCCGGACTGCCGCAGCTACTACATCAACCAGGGCACCCCGGATCAGCTCGGCGGCCTCCTGGTCGACATGGCGGCCGAGGGCGTGACCAAGGAGAAGGCCAAGGTCGCGTTCTTCTATTCGAGCCCGACCGTGACCGACCAGAACGCCTGGGCGGAAGCCGCCAAGGCGAAGATCGCCAAGGAGCATCCGGGCTGGGAGATCGTCACCACCCAGTACGGCTACAATGACGCGCAGAAGTCGCTGCAGACGGCCGAGAGCATCCTGCAGACCTACCCCGACCTCGACATCATCATCGCGCCGGATGCCAACGCCCTGCCGGCAGCCGCCCAGGCGGCCGAGAACCTGAAGCGCGCCGATGGCGTCAACATCGTCGGCTTCTCGACGCCGAACGTCATGCGCCCCTATGTCGAGCGCGGCACGATCAAGCGCTTCGGCCTCTGGGACGTCACCCAGCAGGGCAAGATCTCGGTCCACGTCGCCGAGCACGTGCTGAAGAACGGCAAGATGAAGGTCGGCGACAAGCTCGACATCCCGGGCATCGGCACCATCGAAGTCTCGCCGAACAGCGTCCAGGGCTACGAGTTCGAGGCCGACGGCAACGGCATCGTCCTGCTGCCGGAGCGGACCGTGTTCACCAAGGAAAACATCGGCAACTTCGACTTCTGATCGAACCACCAGCGCGGGGGGGGGGGGGG
>JAEWAD010000536.1 GCA_023391905.1 Pseudomonadota bacterium
CGGCGAAGCCGGGCCTCGAAGGAGGGCCCAGTGTGCACACCCGCCTGGGGTGCGACTCCACGTAGGACCGGCGTCACGCTGGAGCCTCCTTCGAGGCTTCGCTCACGCGAAGCACCTCAGGATGAGGGCGGAGCGGATCGCGGGCCAGCTCTCCGTGCGCCCACAACGAAAACGGCCGCGTCATCGACACGGCCGTTGGTACTTCAGAGGCGCAAAAGCCCGATCAGGCGTTGACGGCCTGGGCGTGCTGGCGCTGGCGCTTCACCATCAGCTTGTTCAGCGACGAGAGATACGCCTTGGCCGAGGCGACCATGGTGTCCGGGTCGGCGCCCTTGCCGGTGACCGACTTGCCGTCCTCCTCCAGGCGGACCGAGACCTCGGCCTGCGCGTCGGTGCCCTCGGTGACCGCGTGCACCTGGTAGAGCGACAGGTTCGCCTCGTGCGGCACGATCGCCTTGATGGCGTTGAAGATCGCGTCGACGGGGCCGTTGCCGGTGACTTCCTTGGTGACGTGCGCGCCCTCGACGTCGAGGCTGATGATCGCCTTGGCGGCGCCGCCGGTGCCGGCGATGACCGTCAGCGACAGCAGGCGGATCGACTCGGCCGCGGTCGCCACCTCGTCGCCGATCAGCGCCTCGATGTCCTCGTCATAGACGTGCTTCTTGCGGTCGGCCAAGTCCTTGAAGCGCTTGAAGGCGTCTTCCAGCTGGTTGTCGCCGACCTCGTAGCCCAGCTCCTTCAGCTTGGAGCGGAAGGCGTGGCGGCCGGAATGCTTGCCCATGACCAGCGAGGTCGCCTTCACGCCGACGCTCTCCGGCGTCATGATCTCGTAGGTCTCGGCGTTCTTCAGCATGCCGTCCTGGTGGATGCCGCTCTCATGCGCGAAGGCGTTCCGGCCGACGATCGCCTTGTTGTACTGGACCGGGAAGGCCGAGACGTTGGAGACCAGCTTCGAGGCGCGGGTCAGCATGGTGGCGTCGATGCGCGTGTCGTAGGGCATCACGTCGCGGCGGGTGCGGATCGCCATGACGATCTCTTCCAGCGCCGCGTTGCCGGCGCGCTCGCCGAGGCCGTTGATCGTGCATTCGATCTGGCGCGCGCCGCCGGCGATGCCGGCCAGCGAGTTCGCGACCGCCAGGCCCAGATCGTTGTGGCAGTGGGTCGAGAAGATCGCCTTGTCGGAATCCGGCACGCGCTCGATCACCTCGCGGAACATCGCCGCGTATTCCTCCGGCACGGCGTAGCCGACCGTATCGGGCAGGTTGATCGTCGTGGCGCCGGCCTTGATGGCGGCGTCGACGGTACGGACCAGGTACTCGATCGGCGTGCGGGTGGCGTCCATCGCCGACCACTCGACGTCCTCGACCAAATTGCGCGCCTGGGCGACGGTGGCCGAGATGATGTCGAGCACCTGCTCCTCGGTCTTGCGCATCTGGTGCGCCAGATGGATCGGCGAGGTCGAGACGAAGGTGTGGATGCGCGCGCGCTTGGCGACGCGGACGGCTTCGCCGGCCCGGGCGATGTCGCCCGAAATGGCGCGGGCGAGGCCGGCGATGGTGACATTGTCACCGGCGCGCTTGGCGATCTCGTGCACGGCCTCGAAGTCGCCCTGGCTGGCGATCGGGAAGCCGGCCTCGATGATGTCGACGCCCATTTCCTCGAGCAGCTCGGCGACTTCCAGCTTCTCCTCGAAGGTCATCGAGGCGCCGGGGCACTGCTCGCCGTCGCGCAGAGTGGTGTCGAAAATGACGATCCGGTCCTTGTCGGAGGACGAATTCGAAGTCGCGGTCATGTTGGTCTTCCTTGTCGGCGGCCCGGCACGCGAATGGCGCTCAGGGCATGAATGGCGGAGGTCTTCGCGTTCATTCCCCTGAGTGCCCGCCCGTCATGGGGCAGCCGACGCTCAGGGGCGACTAAGGAGAAGAAGACCAAGGAGAGCGGACATGGCGCGGCCGGTCGCGTCGAACGCAACCTGCTCATCGGCACCATGGATCGAAAAGAGCTGCACGCTCTCGCCCTCGTCTTAAAGTCCGCGAACGGCGCGGCAGATGCCTGCGCCAGACCAAGAGACCTTTAGCAAAGGATTCGCGCTCCATGCAAGGCGACATTCGCGCCCGTCCGATTCGGTTGCGTGAAGTTTCGCCGGATTGCTATAGAGCGCGGAGATGAGAACCGGGGCGCCCATGACCGTCGATCACGACCAGCCGAGCGGCGGCGGCAAGCTGCGCATCCTCGAGATCAATGTCGGCCTGTTCAGGACGGCGGCGCCGGACCAGACCGATTTCTTCTGGGCCAGCCGCAAGCCCTACGGCAAGACGAACGTGCTGTTCGGCCCCTCCGCCTTCCTGCGCACGCTGAAGGCGCTGCGCGCCGGAAAATACGACATCGTCGTCGTCGATGGCCCGCCGCTGCCGGCCTGGCATCCGCGCACCTGGCTGACGGCGCTGCGCGACTATCACATCCGCGCGCCCAAGGCGCTGTTCGCCATCGCCGCCGCGCGGCTGATGCACCGCTTCCACGACGTCCCGGTCGCCGTCATCGACATCAACGACAGTTTCGGCATCGGCACGCACCAGTTCGGCCTGATCGAGCGCTGCCACAGCTATTTCAAGCGCGAGCTGACCGCCGACCGCTGGCAGGTGTTCTTCAAGTCGAGCCACTGGGACCTGCCCGGCCGCCGCTGGCGCTCGCAGAAGAGCTCGCAGCGCCGCATGGCCAAGCTGCGCCCCTTCCATCTCGGCTATCCGTCGCAGCCGACCATCGAGCCGACGACCGAAAAGACGTCGGACGTCTTCTTCGCCGGTGATCTCTGGCCGAACAGCACCGTCCGTACCGACGGCATCAAGGAGCTGCTGGCGCTGCGCGACGAAGGCTACGTCATCGACGTGCCGGACAAGCCGCTCGACCGCAAGACCTTCCACCAGCGCCTCGCCGGCGCCCGCCTCGCCTGGTCGCCGGCCGGCTATGGCTGGGACTGCTACCGCCATTACGAGTCGAGCGAGCTCGGCACCGTGCCGCTGATGAACTACCCGACCATAATGCAGCACCGGCCGTTCCGCGCGGGCGAGCACTGCGTCTACTACTCCGTCGAGCCCGGCGGCCTCTCCCGCGCGGTGCGCACCGCGCTCAGGGACCCCGACCACCTGGCCGAGATGGCGAAGGCGGCGCGGGCCTACACGCTCGAGCACCACACGGCGCGTGCCCGCATCGAATATGTCGTCGCGACCGTGCTGGGCCGGAAGCTGGACGGCAGCCCGGCGGAGACGGATTGAGGGACAGTCTCCCCTTCCTTCGCCACTCCTGAAGTCATGCAGTCCTCGATCCCGACATCCTGAGGAGGCTTGGCGAGCCAAGCCGTCTCGAAGGACGCACGGTGTCGGAGAACAGTGCTGCGCGCTCCTCAGCATGCTGAGGAAAGGCGTCTGCAGAGATTCCCCTCATGCGCACAGCACGAGCCCGGCCCCCACCGCTCCCCGTCATCCCCGCGAAGGCGGGGATCCATTCAGCCGCTCATCCGGTAGCTTCGCGCCGATCAACCCAGCTGGATGGATCCCGGGTCAAGCCCGGGATGACGACGGAGGGTTTGGACGGCTTGCGGCTGCGAGAGGATCGCTAGACATCCATCGTCCCGCGCGCGACCAGCACGGCGTCGCCGCCGATGCGGCTCGCATGCAGCGCGCCGCCCTCGATGTCGACCTCGAGGTGGATCAGGCTCGGCCGCTGCATCTCGAAGCCCTGCTCGATGACGAAGCGATGGGTCCCGGCGGGAAGCTGGTCGAAGGCGGCGACGGCGCCGGCGAAGGCAGCCGCGGCCGAGCCCGTCGCCGGATCCTCGATGATGCCTTCGCCGAGCCAGAACATGCGCGCGTGGAACTGGTGGCCGAGGGTCAGCGTCTCGCGCGTGTAGAGATAGACCGCGCCGACGCCGGCCGGCATCGCCGCCTGCCAGTGCTGGGCCAGCGGCCTGGCGCGGGCGATCGCGGCGAGATCGCGCACCGGCATGAGGAGATAGGGAACGCCGGCGGAATAGACCGAAGGCCGATGATTCTCGAAACCGGTCTCGGACGGCAGCAGGCCGAGCATGGCCGCGAGCGCGTCATCGTCGACGGGAGTCTCGACGCGGGTCGACTGGCGCGGCACGTCGAAGATCGCGTGCCCGGCCTTCGCCGACTGCAGCGCGACGGCGCAGCGGATGGCGCCGACCTTCTCCTCGACGACGAACACCGAATCCTGGCCGTTCGGCTCGGAGCCCGATGCCTCGAGGGCCAGCAGGACGGCCGTGCCGACGGTCGGATGGCCGGCGAACGGCATCTCGTAGGCCGGGCAGAAGATGCGCAGGCTGGCCTTGTGGCCGGGCTTTGCCGGCGGCTGCACGAAGACCGTTTCGGCGAGGTTGAACTCGCGCGCGATCGCCAGCATGCGGTCGTCTCCAAGCCCCTCGCTGTCGAGCACGACGGCGAGCTGGTTGCCGGCGAGCGGCGCGTTGGCGAAGACATCGAGAAGGGCGTAGCGGCGGGACAAGGCTGCCTCACGGATCAGAAGGGGATGGACCGTCGCCAGTCATAGCACGGCCCGCGTCGGGCGGATCCTTGTGACGGCGTTCATAGCCCCGCGCGCCGGCGCATTTGATGAATGACGCATTCAGCGGGCATTCAGCCGGGCGGTCCTAGAACGGCTCCCAACAGCCCCCCACTCCACTTCGGGAGACGAGCATGAAGAAGATCGCAACGGCCGCCATGGCAGCCCTGATCGGCATCACCGCGGCCGTCGGCACCACCGGGACCGCCTCGGCCGAGAACGGCCGCAACGCGGCGCTCGCCGCCGGCGCGGCCGTTGGCCTCGGCATCGGCGCCCTGCTCGCGGCACCGCGCTATGACGATGGCTACGAGGTCCCGCCGCCGCGCTATGCCGCGCCGGTCTATGACGACGGCTATCGCGCCCCGCCGCCGCCGCGCCGCGTCGCCCGCGCCAATTGGCGGGCCCATGTCGACTGGTGCTACGACAACTACCGTTCCTATGACGAGCGCACCGACACCTATGTCGGCCATGACGGCTACGCCTATCGCTGCCGCGGCTCGTACTGAGGGCGCCGGGCACGCGGCCGGATCGAACCATCCGGCTGCGTGCTAGAAGTACCGGTCCAGGAAGGCCGCCGCCTCGTCCGAGATGCCGATGATCTTGTTCGTCGCCTGCCGGTAGAACTTGAAATTGAGCTCCGTCTCGGACCGGCCGTCGTTCCAGTCGGAAAACGGCCGGAGCTCGCTTCGCCCGAGCGGACGTTGCGAAAGCGCGGTGCGCCGGATCGACAGGCTCACCCGCGGCGTTTGCCGCGCCGGGCCGATCTCCCTCGCGACCGGCTCGGATGAAACGACGATGCCGCGCGCGACGAGCCCGCGCCCGCCCTCGTTCTCGCTGGCGAACACATAGATGGTGTCGCCCGCCGAGATGCTCTTGCCGCCATACATCGTCTTCTGGCGCAGGAGGTAGAAGACCTCCGCCTGCGGATCATGGATTTCAGCCTTGACTGCGAAGGCCATGCTTCCCTGCCGCGAACGAACGAGCGATCCGCCCGACCACGCTTCGCCGATGATCTCGGCGGCCAGGCCGCATTTACGATCGACCGTGAATCATCAATGCTGCATCACCTTTCCAGCATGCAGGCAGTTTCACCCATCATTGTGTCGAAGAATTTCAAATATCTCATCGTTTTCGTTGCCATCGAATTTCTGCTCCTGATCGCGTTCCTCTTTCGCGACGAGATATGGAGCCGCACCCGAATTCCGGCGATCATGTCTCGCAATGAACGCCTGATCCGGCGCTTCCTCGGCGACTGGGTCTATGAGAGCTATATCGAGGTCTCGCTGCTGGCGATGATGGCGCTGCTCCTGGTGATCATCTTCGCCTCCATCCGGCAGATCAGCCGCGAACAGAAGAAGCGGAACGGATAGCCGGGAACCTCGAACGAGCTTCCCGGCAAAGGTTCAGGCTTGCCCGGTCAGGTCACGCTGACCGGCTTCGAGCGCAGGCGGCTCGCCAGTGCCGGATCGGCGCGGCGGCAGAGCTGCGGCGGCAGGCCGCGCAGGATCAGCTCGGCATCCGCGACCGCCATGCGGCCGATCGAGAACAGCGCGTCGGTCGTTCCGCCCGTCCGGTGGGCGGAAAGCAGGAGCCCCTCGATCTGACGCACCGGGTCGTCGGCCGGCACCGGCTCCTCGGGGAACACGTCGGTCGCTGCGCGGATATGGCCGGAGCGGACCGCATCGAGCATGGCCGGGAAATCGACCACCGCCGCGCGGCTCATCAGCAGGAAGGCGGCGCCCTTCTTCATCAGCGCGAACTCGCGTGCGCCGAGGAAGCCCTGATTCTCGCCCGTCACGGCCGCGAAGACGAACACCACCTGGCTGGTCGAAAGCAGATCGTCGAGCCCGGCCGGCTGGCAGTCATGCCGCTCGATGATCTCGTCGGGCAGCCAGGGATCGAACACCTTGACCGGGTTCCTGAATGGACGGATCAGCTCGCGCAAATTCCGGCCGAGATCGCCGAGCCCGATGATGCCGACCGGCGCGCCGGCGAAGCGGAACGTCTCGGTGTTGGCGGCGAGACCGTACTCCTCTGTGCCGGCGCGGAACGCCCGGTCGGCCGCGGTGATGCCGCGGGCAAGGTCGATCGCCATGCCGAGAGCGGCTTCCGCGACCGGCGCGGCGAAGGCCGAGCCCGGCGTCAGCACCCAGATGCCGCGCTCCTGGCAGGCCTGGTAGTCGATGTTGGGCAGGAAGTTGGTCTCGACATTGATGACCGCCTTCAGCTTCTTCGCCCGGTCGAGCCGTTCGCGCGGCAGCGCCGTCTGGCCGAAGATCATGACGGTCTCCGGCAGGAGCGCGTCGACCTCGGCGTCCGACATCGGCGCTTCCTCGGAGAAGACCAGCCGTCCGAGCTTCTCGAGCCGGGCACGGGCGACCCGTTCCATGAACAGGTCGAGCGTCCGCGGCAGCGGGTCG
>JAEWAD010000549.1 GCA_023391905.1 Pseudomonadota bacterium
GCCGATGGGCTGGCTCGCAAACCCAGGCAAAGGGTATCCGGATACTTTGGGGCATGGTCGGAGGATGGCGGAGCTTTGCCTGCAAGGGCGTGGATGGGCCATCGGCCCGGCGATGCTGGGCGCGGTAGCGCTCCGGTTGCCGCTGGTCGGCGCATGGCGTCGACATCGCTGCCGTTGACGGCGGTCAGTGCGCGGGCGCAGGACGGGACGTCCAATGCTGCCTCCGCTGTCGGGCCTGAGCCGCTGCTGGGAGATGAGGCCGGATCGGCCGGGCCAGCGCATCCTCGCCCGAGGAGGCTGCCTCGCTGGCCGGTGAGGCTGAGCCGATGGTCACGGCAGCCGCGGCCGCCGTGGATGAAGACGAAACCGTGTCGGCCCCCGTCAGCTACAACGCAGGAGCGTGAGGACGGCGCAGGTTGGAGATGAATACTCCAACGGGATAGTCGACGGGAGCGTTTCTACGCCGTCGAACCCCAGCGGGCGGTGCACTCCAGAAGGATGCCGTGCGAGGCGTCGCCGTCCTTCTCGTGGCGTTCGATCATCGCCACGATCGCATCGACGAAGGCGACGTGGTCCTGGCTTAGCGTCGTCAGGTCGTGGCTTTCCCAGGCGGCCATGGCGATGCCGTCCTGGCCGACGATCGCGAGATCCTCCGGAACCCGCCGGCCCAGGACCTTGCGGGCGGCGTCGGCGGCGCCGATCGCCATCACGTCGTTGCCGCAGATGATGGCGTCGACCTTGGCGCGATGCAGCAGCAGCACGGCTTCCTTGAAGCCCGAGTCGTAGGAATAATCGCCGGAGGCTTCCGCCACGAAGGCGAGGCCGCGCCTTTCCAGCGCGTCGGCGAACCAGGCCCGGCGCTTCTTGTCGATCCAGCTGGTCGCCGTGCCGGAGATGTAGCCGAAACGCTGGCGACCATCCCGGACGATCTTGTCGATGATCTCCTCGGCGGCTTCCGAGCCGTCGATGCGGATATGCGAGACGTCGGCGTTGTCGAGCGGCTCGGACGAAACGATGATCGGGCGCGTCGTATGGAAGATGTCGACGGCGTCCTGCATCGAGACCGTGTCGGAGAAGACGACGACGTGGTCGACCTGATAGGTCGAGGCGAGCCGGATCAGCTGCAGCCGGTCTTCGTGATCGGCGCAGCAGAGCAGGATCGGCAGAAGCTGCCGATCCTGCAGGCGATGGACGAGGAGCTGCAGATCCTCCGCTTCGCACGGATTGCCGATTGCATTGACGACGAGTGCGACGAGACGGGAACGTTGATTGTTCAGCGACCGCGCAATCGCATTCGGCTGGTAGCCATGCTCTTTGGCGACGCTGAGAATGCGGTCGCGTGTGGCGCTGCCGATGCGGGAATCCGGCGAGAAGGCGCGCGAGATCGTTGCCGACGAAACGCCGGCAAGCTTGGCCAATTCCCTCGACGTGATGCGCTTCTTGTTCATCGAATTCCGCGGATCATTTTCATCCGGCTGTAGCACCAATCCGGATCGATTCTCCATCGCGCGCCGCCGACGCCTTGATCGCGTCCCAGAGCTTCGCGAAGCGGAGGCCGTTTTCGACGGTGGACGAATTCGGCGCCGTGCCTTCGCGGATGGCGAGGAAGCTCTTCATCGGATTGTCGAGGATTTCCGCCGTTTCGCGCTTGGTGGTCGCGCCGGTAAGGCTGATCTCGCGCCAGCCGCCCCAGGCATCGATGCGGATGATCGCGCCAGCATAGAAGAGCGTGATGTAGGAGGCGCAGCCGGGCGGTCCTTCGCCGGCCGCCGTGAACGTCACGAGCGCGCCGCTTTCGAGGCGGGCCGAGACCGCGCACAGTATGTCGATCGGCTTGCCGCGGTTGTTCATATAGGCGGAGACGCGGTCAAATCCGGAATCGGCAAGCAGGCACACCGTGTTCATCATGTGCGCGCCGGTATCGAACATGAACCCACCGCCGGAAATCTCCGGCTGCTGCTTCCAGTGCCCATTGTAGCTTTCCGACCAGCCTTCCCAGATCGTGGCCGCGACGCTGACGAGTTCGCCGAACTCGCCCGCCTGGGCGCGACGCTTCGTGTCCAGGACCAGCGGTGACAGGCCGCCCTGGAAGGCGATGACGATGGTGGCACCCGTCTGCTTCTGGGCGGCGATCAGCCGTTCGGCTTCCTCGACCGTCGTCACCATCGGCTTCTCGAGCAGGAGGTCGAGCCCGGCCTCGGCGACGGCGATCGCCTGCTCGGCATGGAAGGCATGCGGGGTCGAGACATAGACCGCGTCTAACTGGTCCCGGCAGGCCGCGAGCATGTCGCGGTAATCGTCGAATTCCTGCGGTTCCGGCTTGCCGGCGGCGGTGCAGATATCGGCGAGCCGGCGGCGCGACGGCACGTTCACGTCGGCCGAGGCGACAAAGCTCACCTCCGGCATATGCACCCAGCCACGCGCATAGTCGGCCGCTTTCAGCCCCGCGCCGATGATCCCAAGCCGCAATGGATTGGACATGTCTCTCTCCCGAGTAATGTTGTTGTGCACACGGTTACACAAATCGAAGGTACCCCGCAATGGTCACTTATTGATGTAATATCAGTATGTTGATCTGAGGGGTTCTAATCGTCTGATTCGCATCTTGCCGAATTGCAAAACACGTGTACAGTTTTGTATGGCCGCTGGAGGGCGGCCGTTACGCAGGGAGGAGACCCAATGAGGAACGTGCTCTTGGCGGGCTTTTGGGCCGCCGGGCTAGGCGTGGCTGTCATGCCCGTCCATGCCGAAACCATCCGCATCGCCAATCACGGCCAGGCCGGCATCGACGCGATGAAGGGGACCGTTGCTGAAATCGAGAAGAAATACGGCGTCACCGTCGAGGTCGTCGAATATCCCGCGCCCGACAAGGACTATGTGACGAAGCTCCTGACCGAGCTGGGCGCCGGCAACGGCCCGGACATCTTCTCGGTTCCAAGCGCTAGCTATGTCGCCGACATGGTGGCCGCCGGCTATCTCGCGCCGATCACCGCGGAGCTGAAGGCGTGGGAGGGCTACGACCAGCTGTACGACGTCGCTAAGCAGCTGGCGGTCAGTCCAGATGGCGAGACCTACGTCCTGCCGTCGATGCTCGGCATCAACCAGATCTATTTCCGTCGCGACGTGATGGACAAGGCCGGCATCTCGACCGAGCAGCCGAAGACCTGGGCCGAGCTGATCGAGCGGGCCAAGGAGATCAAGGCCAAGACCGGCCAGTACGGCCTGCTGTTTCCGGCCGGCGTTGCCTGGGGCGGCGGCGCGTTCGAGGAGGGCTTCCAGCATCTTCTCGTCGGCTCGAAGACGCCGCAGATCGCCGCCGCCGATGGCAGGCTCAGTCTCTCGGGCGAGGGCATCAAGGACGTCTTCGGCGTCTACAAGGAATTGATCGACAACGACCTGATGCCGATCCAGCCGCTGCTCGGTCCGGAGCCCTGGGTGATCCCCAAATATGAGATGTTCCCGGCCGGACAGCTCGTGGCCACGACGTGCGGATCCTGGTGTTACATTTTCGACTGGGGTCGTGAGAGCAAGAACCCGATCCCGGATGTCGAGAAGGTCGTCGGCACCTGGACGATCCCCGGCCAGGCGAGCGGGCAATATGTGCTGGCCGGCCTCGCCGCGCCCTGGGCCGTCAATTCCAAGGCCGCCAATGTCGATCTGGCCAAGAAGGCGCTGCTCGAAATCGGCTCGGTCAAGACCGAAGTCGCCTATGCCGGCCTGATCGGCAATATTCCGGCTCGCAAGGACGCCGCCGCCGATCCCGACTTCCAGAAGCTGGTCGAACTCGTGCCGATCCATGCCGCCGCAGAAAACGGCGTCTACCTCAAGCAGGCGGCAGGCTTCTCGGCGGTGTCGGAAGGTGTGGCGCGCGCCACCGAAGCGCTGCTCCGCAAGGAGACGGACGCCGCCGGTGCCCAGAAGATCCTGGTCGACTACGTCAAGGAAGTCCTTGGTGACGACGCGGTCGAATAGCCTCCCACGGCCGTAGATCGTCCAGCCAGGGGGAGAGGCGGAGACGCATCCGCTTCTCCTCCTTGGCCACAAGTCGCGGCCTGCCGCGCCGGAAGAAGTCGCCGACCCGATCCGGAAGCCCGGATGCTCCATGACCCCGGATGTTCCATGACCTATGAGAAACGCGTTGCCTGGCAGCTCCGGCTGATCTTGCTGCCATCCGTCCTGCTGCTTTTCGCCTTCGTCATCTATCCAGCGATCTATTCCGTCTATCTGAGCCTCACCAACGAGGCGTTAACCGGCGCTGCCGCGCTCAATCCGCGCTTCGTCGGCGCCCGGAACTATGTCCGCCTCTTCAACGACCCCAAGTTCTGGAATTCGCTGCTCGTCACGCTTCTTTTCGTGATCGGCTCGGCCATCATCGGCCAGTTCGTGCTGGGTCTGGTTTCGGCAATCCTGCTGCGCCGGCCGCTCAGGATGAAGTCGATCTTCAATTCGATCATCCTGCTGCCGAACGCCGTACCCGAAGTGGTCGCCGGCTTCATGTGGATTTCGATGCTGGCCGGCGGCGAACGCGCCACGCTGTCGCGCATCGTCGCCTTCTTCGGCCTGGAGCCGACGGACTGGCTGCAGACCTTTCCGCTCACCATGATCATCATCGTCAATACGTGGCGCGGCATCGCGACGGCGATGATCCTGCTGACCGCCGGCTTGAGCGCGGTTTCCGAGGAGGTCTACGAGGCAGCCCGCATGGACGGGGCAACCCCGCGCCAGATGTTCACGCGCATCACGCTGCCGCTGATCGCGCCGACGATCCTGCTCTACATGCTGGTCTCGACCGTCTCGACGATCGCCATCTTCGGCTTCGTTTACGCGCTGACGCGCGGCGGCCCGGGCGGCGCGACCGAGCTCATCAGCATCTACATCTACAATCAGTCCTTCACGGCCTTCCAGCTCGGCTATGGCTCGGCGGTGGCGGTGGTGACTCTCGTCTTCTCGCTCGTGATCGGCGTGATCTACGTTCGCGCGCTCAAGGTGGAGGTCTGAGATGGCGATCCAGCCCGGCCGAGGGCCGGCCAATCCGCGTCGATCGGAACTCGGCGCCTATGCAACGCTGTCGCTGATCTCGATCTTCTGCGCGATCCCGTTCTTCTGGGTGCTGCTGGCCTCGATCGACGGCAACGCGTCGCTGTTCCTGCAATGGCCGCGCGAACTGACCACCAAGAACTACGTCCGGATCTTCGCCCAGGAAGACGGTACGCGCTGGCTGCTGAATTCGCTCTTCGTGGTCGGCACCGCGACCTTGATCGTCATGGTGCTGGCGGGGCTCGGCGGCTATGCGCTCTCGCGTACCCGCGCCTGGTGGAAGCGGCCGTTCCTCTACACGATCCTGCTGATCCGCGTGTTGCCGACGACGGCGCTGGTGGTGCCGCTCTACAAGGTCCTCCTGACCGCCAATAACGGCCTCGGTGCGGTGCTTCGCGAGCTGTTCGGCAATGGTCCGGCGCGGCAGATCCTGCGCTATGTCGGCTTCATCGATGGCTATCTCGGCCTGATCCTCGTGTTGGCGACAATGCAGTTGCCGCTCGCGCTCTGGATCATGAAGACCTTCTTCGACGGCGTCCCGCGCGACTATGAGGAGGCGGCGCTTATGGACGGCGCGACGCTCTTGCAGCGCATCCGCCGGGTCCTGATCCCGCTCGCTTTGCCGGGACTGGGCGCTGCCGGTCTCTTTGCCTTCATCTCGGCCTGGGGCGATTTCCTGCTGCCGCTGATCCTCTTGTCCTCGCCGGAGCTGCAGACGCTGCCGCTCGGGCTCTTCCGCGCCTTCTTGCGCGTCAACACCATCGACTACGGATTTCTGGCAGCCCTCGCCTTCGTCTATCTGCTGCCGGCCGTCGTCGCCTTCGGCTTCGCCCGTCGTTTTTTGGTCCAGACCTTCTCAGGCGGGGTCAAGGGCTGATGCCTCTCAGGATGGATACATATTCATGGCCGTGATCGAGCTCAGGAACGTCCGGAAATTCTACGGCTCCCTTGAAGTCATCAAGGGCGTCGACCTCAGGGTCGAGGATGGCGAATTTGCCGTCTTCGTCGGCCCGAGCGGCTGCGGAAAGTCGACGCTGCTTCGGATGATCGCCGGCCTCGAAGGCATCGACAGCGGCGAGTTCCTGCTGGACGGCAAGCGCATGAACGAGATCGCGCCGGACAAGCGCGGCATCGCCATGGTGTTCCAGTCCTATGCGCTCTACCCGCATATGAGCGTCGCTGAGAACATCGGCTTCTCGCTCGATCTCAAGAAAGTGCCGAAGCCCGAGATCCGCCGCCAGGTCGAGACGATCGCCGAGATCCTCCAACTGACGGAGTATCTCGATCGCCGGCCGGCCGCCCTGTCGGGAGGCCAGCGCCAGCGTGTCGCCATCGGGCGCGCCATCATCAAGAAGCCGGCGGTGATCCTGTTCGACGAACCGCTCTCCAACCTCGACGCGGCGCTGCGCGTGCAGATGCGGGCCGAGCTGCAGCGCCTGCATCGCGATATCGGCGCTACCGCGGTCTATGTCACGCACGACCAGGTCGAGGCGATGACCATGGCCGACCGGATCGTCGTCCTGAACGGCGGCAAGGTGGCCCAGGAGGCGGCCCCGATCACGCTCTACCACCAGCCCGAAAATGCTTTCGTCGCCACCTTCATCGGGTCGCCGCGCATGAACCTGATCCCGGTCGAGCTCAGCCGTCCCGGCAACGGGAAGATACGACTCGCCACGCCGGCGGGATGGTCGATCGATCTGCCTGATCCGGGGCCGGCCCTGCCGACGGGGCCGGCGCGCCTCGGCATCCGGCCGGAGCATTTGAGGCTCGCCGAGGGATCGGATCGCGATTTCGAGGCCGAGATCGCCGTCGTCGAGCGCCTCGGCGTCGAAACCTATCTGGCGATCGGCTCGCTGGCCGATCCCATCATGGCCCGGGTCGAGGGCGACGTCTCGATCCGGCCCGGCGACCGGGTCGGCTTCTCCATCGACCGCACGGCCTGCCACCTCTTCGGCGCGGACGGCCAGGCCGTCCATCGCTCCTGACTGAAGCTCCCTGGAAACTGAGGACAGCATGACGATCAAGGTTACAATCTGGAATGAGGGCCGCCACGAGCAGCTTCATCCGGAAGTCCAGAAGATCTATCCGGATCGCATCGACGGTGCGATCGCGGCCGGTCTCGCGCATGAGGATTTCGAGATCCGTCGCGGTACGCTGGACGATCCCGACGAGGGCCTGCCCGATGCGCTTCTCGACGATACGGACGTCCTGCTCTGGTGGGGCCACATGGCGCATGACGAGGTCAGCGACGGGCTGATCGACCGGGTGCAGCAGCGCGTCCTGAAGGGCATGGGCCTGGTCGTGCTGCATTCCGGCCATCACTCGAAGCTCTTCCGCCGTCTGATGGGCACCAACGCCAATCTCTCCTGGCGCGAAATGCCCGAGGGCGATTTGGAGCGCGTCTGGGTCCTGAACCCGTCGCATCCGATCGCCGAGGGCCTGCCGCCCTTCTTCGAGATCGAAGCCTCGGAGATGTATGGCGAGCCCTTCGATATCCCGCAGCCCGACGAGCTGATCTTCGTTTCCTGGTATTCGGGCGGCGAAGTTTTCCGCAGCGGCTGCACGTTCCAGCGCGGGCGTGGACGGATCTTCTATTTCGGCCCCGGCCACGAGACCTTCCCGATCTATCACAACGAGATGGTTCACCGCGTCATCGGCAACGGCATTCGCTGGGCGAAGCAGACCCACACCGACGGCCGGATCCTGGCCAACTGGCACCGCGCCGAGCCGATCCACAAACGACCGGCATAGTGCCGGCCGTTCCTACCTTTGACCCCTGCCGAAGGGAAAGATCCTGTGCAGCTTTTGAACGTTAACGGAGTCGTCCAAGAGCTGCACATTCGGCATTTGGCCGGCCTTGACTGCTTGGCTCAGTCGACAACATCAAGCGCACGATGAAGGTCTATCCGTACCAGCCCGGCGGCCGGCTTCGGGTCGTTGTCGACTAGATTGGCGCAAGCCGCATACAGTGCGTTATTGGTTTTCGCGTGAGTGGAATGGTATTGAAGGAGCGTCCAGTCGCCTCGATGAATTTCGTCGCGGGGACTTGGGGCTCGCCAGCGATGCGCACGCTTCCGTCGAGAGCCAGCGCGATGCTGGAGCCATAGGCGGGCGACGAAATATCTGCCCTCCAGCAGCGGACCATCATAGCCCGGACCGACGATCAGATACTTGCCGCTGAGCCCGCGATCCGGTCCGGGGGGCGCCGATGTCGACAACCCATGAAAACCATATGTCGTTGATCGTCCCGATGCCGCGATAGCAAAGCCGCGGCGGTCATTCTGAAGCTGGTCACCGAATTGCTTGGCGATGAGCCGGATACGAAGGAGGTGCCGATCGGCGCAGGCGAACAGGCAATTCTGGATGCCTACCTCGAGAGGCGGTCCCGGCAGGGCAGCGCAGCGAGTGGCGGCTCGATCTCGGGTTTGAGGGTTCCTCCGTCGTCAGGCGCGGATACGAAAGAGTAGAAAATGCTGATCGAAAATCAGAGCTTTCATGCGTCCTGCCGCCATGAATTTGAGGCCTTCTTTCGTGCTGTTTATAGCGCTGCAACGTCAGGGGGGGGAGCTTGTCGACGCGACTTACATTGGCTTGATTTGCGATTACTTCGTGCGGGTCGCTAAGGGCGAGATTGATGATCTGATAGTCAATGTGCCGCCACTTCACCTGAAGTCGTTGATCTTCTCCGTCTGCGGACCTGCCCGGCTGCTTGGGCTGAACCCGAGCCTGAAGATCATGGTTGTTTCGCATGATCAGAGGTTGGCGGAGGATTTGCACGCGAAGTTTCGCAAGCTCGTGGAATCCGACCGCTACCGGGCCATCTTTCCCGGCTTCCGAGCGTCTCCTGTGGCCAACACGAAGGACAATCTGGAGACGATCGAAGGAGGCGGCCGCCGGGCCATTTCGGTTGAGTCCAGCCCCACCGGACTCGGTGCCGACATGATTTTGCTCGACGACCCTTTGAACCCTGAGGACGCCAGCAATCCCGATGCGTGCAAACGCTCTATGGAGCATTTGACCCGTTCGATCTTCACCCGCAAGAACAGGCCCGGCGCTCCGGTTGCTCTGGTTCAGCAGCGGTTGAGCTCGAGTGATACGACCGCCTTGTTCGAGAATGGGCCGGGGGTAATCAAGGTTGCATTGCCGCTCGTTGCTACCGAAGATGAGGAGTACGTGCTCTCTTCCGGACTGGTGTACCGGCGCCTTAAGGGAGAGATCCTTTCGCCGAAACGTGTTCGGCCCGAAGACGTCGAGAGGTTTCGCTACGAGTTGGGCCCCGATTTCGAGGCGCAGCACCAGCAGAATCCCGTCGCTGCCCGGGGCACGATCATTTCGGACGCGGATTTGCCCGTCATCAATAGCCACCCGGGTGGCCTGGACTTTACCATCAGCATCGATACGGCGCCGAATGGAGCAGACGGAAAGTCCCGCACGGCGACACTCGTCATCGGACGGAACGGCCGCAACAACTACGTGGTCCATGCGACGGCGAAGAAGTTGGAGTTCCCTGAAATTCTCGCGATGGCGGGGCGGCTGTCCGAGCAGTACGGCGCTCGTCGCATTCTGGTTGAGGATGAGGGCATCGGGCACTCCGTCATAGAAGGGCTGCGGAGCCGCGGGCTGTCCGTGTTTCCCTGCAAGCCCCGGGGGCAGAGCAAGATCCAGCGGCTCCAGGCCGTCATCGGAAAATTCAAGGCAAGCGAGGTAATCGTGCTCGACCACCAGCCTTGGACCGCAGACTTCCGGGATGAGCTCATGCAGTTTCCCTACGGTGGCGCTCATGATCAGGTTGACGCTCTGACGCAGTACCTTCGGTGGGCCGAGGATACGACGCCGAGTGGCCATGCGCCGGTCGTTGTCGGCGTTAGCTCCAGCGCGACCGCACATGCCCGCCGCATAGACCCCTTCACGCGAGAGGCCGGGCTGGCGCGGCAGGTGCCGCGGGGATTCCCGGGGTGTCGGGGACGGTAGCGAGACAGGGCAGGGAGGCGGCAGAGGCCGTCTCCCTGTTGCCCGCCGTATTCCATAGTTGGGGCCGTGTCCAACCACCTCTCGCGAGGCTTCGGTAGGTTTTCCGTCGGAAGCGGCTGGCTGATACTGCAGCAGAGTATAGCCTCGTCGGCGTGAAAAAAGAGGCTAGGGCGTGGCGCTTGATCATCTGACGCTCGTTGATTTCAGTCGCGCGCTCGCAGCCTTCGTGGAGCTGACCGATGCCTCTCGAGGCGAACGGCCGCGGGCTCCCTTCTCATCTTCGGACCATGGCAAGGCTTTCTCACGGGTTTGGCGGGGGAACTCGATGCCTTGCAGGGCGAAGAGCGTCTAGCACTCGCGCAGTCTCGGTGGCGGAGTTCGCGGACATTTCCTCCCCAATTCCAATTGACACCCGGCATGCCGATCATTCTATAATGCAATTGTTGTCAATCTGCAAAATTTTGCAATAAAGCAGCGCGCTGATCTTGGGGGCGGCTGAGGGAGGAGAGAGCATGAAACGACTTCGTACATGGGTGGCGGCCGCTCTGATTTCGGGCGTGGCGGGGACGGCGGCGATCGTGCCGGCGGCGGCCGAGGATGCTGCGCCGGTGACGCTGACCTGGCTGGCGGCGACCGGTCAGTCGCCCAATTCGAATTCGCCGACGTCCAAGGAATGGTATCGGTCGCGCGTCGATAGCTGGCTGGAGAAGCATCCGAGCGTCAAACTGACGATCAACTATCAGGGCACCGACATCAACGCGGCGATGACGCGCCTGCAGGAGCAGGCCGGATCGGGGCGGGCGCCCGATTTTGCTTCGCTCGATTCGTTCTTCCTGAGCCGCTTCTATGACAAGCTGCAGCCGCTCGACGGCTTCTACTCGGCCGAGGAAGTCGAAGACTTCGTGCCCTATGCCAAGGCCGGCATGCATGGCCCCGACGGCAAGCTGAAGGCCATCTGGTACAACACCGATGTCCGCGCGCTGTTCTATCGCAAGGATCTTGTCGAGACGCCGCCAAAGACCTGGGCCGACACGCTGGCGCTGGCCGCCACGCTGAAGGACAAGGCTGCGACTCCCTACGTCTATCCGGCCGGCCGCGGCGAAGCGGCGGTCATGGAGCATCTGCCGATGTTCTGGGCGATGGGCGGCAAGCTGGTCGACGACCAAGGCAAGGCCGTCTTCGGCGAAGGCGCCAATCGCGACGCCTGGATCAAGATCCTCGGCTTCATGAAGGAGACGGTCGACAGCGGCGTCAGCCCGACCCGCCTCGCCAACTACGGCTCCGAAAACGACATGTATCCGGAGCTGATGCGCGGCCAGACGGCGATGTTCGTGGGCGGCAGCTGGATGCTGCGCCAGCTCGCGGCGCTCGGCGACAAGCATGAATGGGGCATCGCGCCGATCCCGATGCCGGGCGAGGTGGGCCCGTCGACCGCTGCCGGCGGCTGGACCTACGGCATCTTCACGCCGGACACCGAGAAGCAGAAGCTGATCGTCGACCTGATCAACTACATCGGCGCCGACACGGAAGGCATGGCTGGCGCGGCGACCGCCAACAGCAATCTGCCGACCCGCAAGAGCGTCGCGGCGCTCGATACACCCTACTTCAAGACGGACAACGTCAAAGACTTCAACAGCATGCTCGCCTATGGCCAGGCCCGCCCCGGCGCGGCGATCTATCCGACGATCTCGACCGAACTGCAGGTCGCCATCTCGAGCGTCATCACGGGCCAGAAGACGCCCGAGCAGGCGATCGACGACGCCTGGAACAAAGTCCAGCAGCAGTCCGGCCAGTAAAGCGCCGATGGCCTACTCGGAAACCATGAAGGGTACCGGTTCCCGCGCAAGCGGGAACCGGAGCCTGGCGGAGCGTCCAGCAACCTGGCTGGCGCCGCTGCTGCTCTTCATAGCCATCTTCTATCTCTACCCGCTGATCGACGTCGTTCGTCTCAGCTTCACCAATGCCGGTTCCGTGTCGGAGCCGTACGACTACACGCTTTCCAGCTTTTCCGCCGTCCTGACGTCGCCTGATTTCAGCGCGATGCTCTTCGTCACGGCGATCTTCGTCGTCGCCAGCGTCGCCGGTCAGTTGATCGCGGGGCTCTTGATCGCGACCCTGCTGATCGAGGGCGAGAAGCGCCAGATCCCGGGCGCGAGCTTCGTCCGTTCCGTCGTGCTGATCGGCTGGGTCCTGCCGGGCGTCGTCATCGGCATCGTCTGGAAGCTGCTGCTCGACGAGACCGGATCGGGCATTCTCGCCTCCGTCGCCACCGCCTTCGGCTGGACCAATGTCACCTTCCTGTCGGCCGCGGGCCCGGCACTGTTCTGGGTGATCGTCGCCAACGTCTGGCGTGGAACCGCCTTCAGCATGCTGATGCAATATTCCGGAATGAAAACCATTCCGTCCGAGCTCTATGAGGCCGCCCGTGTCGACGGCGCCGGCTTCTGGCAGCAATTCCGCTACATCACGCTCCCTTCACTGAAGCGCGTGACCATGATCAACCTGATCCTGATCTCGATCGCGACGCTCAACACCTTCGACATGATCGTGCCGCTGACCGGCGGCGGCCCCGGCCGCGCCACCGAAGTCATCGCGCTCTACATCTACAACGTCGTCTTCGTCGAGTTCTCGCTCGGTCGTGGCGCCGCCGTGGCGGTCGTGCTGATGCTGTTCGGGCTGGCGCTGACGCTGCTCTATTTCCGCTTCTTCCTCGCCCGCGACGACGAGGAGGGCGCGTCATGAGCATCCGTAGCGAGAAGCCGCATGTCGTCCTGACGATCTATGCCGGCTACGCCGTCGTCCTGCTATTCTTCCTGCTGCCCGTGCTTTGGGTAGTGTCGCTGTCGTTCCGGCCGCTCGAGGAATTGTTCCAGACGACGCCGTCGCTCTGGCCGGCTAACCCGACTTGGTCGAGCTATACTCGGGTCCTGACGGAGTCCTCGCTTCTCATCTATATCTGGAACTCGCTCAAATTCGCGCTCGGCACCGTCGTCGGCGCGCTCTTGATCGCAATCCCAAGCGCCTATGCACTATCGCGCATCCGCTTCCGCTCGCCGCAGCGGAAGCGCGCCGTGATGCTCGGCATTCTCGCCGTCCAGCTGATCTCGCCGCTGGTCACGGTGTTGCCGCTCTACCGCTATTTCTCGACGCTGGGGCTGATTAACTCACAGATCGCGGTGACGCTGGTCTACATTGCCGTCGAGGCGCCGTTCGCGACCTGGATGCTGAAGGGCTTCTTCGACACCATTCCCGTCGCGCTCGACGACGCGGCGCGTATCGACGGCTGTTCGCGCCTCCAGGTGCTCACACGCGTGCTGCTGCCCGTCATGCTGCCGGGCCTGTCGTCGACCGCGATCCTGCTGTCGATCGGCACATGGGGCCAGTTCCTTATCCCCTACATCCTGCTGGATCAGAACGAACTGCTTCCGGTCGGTGTCGGCATCCTGGAGTTCCAGTCCACGACCGATGCCGTCAGCACCAACCTGCTCGCGGCCGCCGCCGTGCTCTCGTCGATCCCCGCGATCCTCATTTTCATCGTTCTGCAACGCTTCATCATCGGCGCCCTGACATCCGGCGCCGTCAAAGGCTAGGTCTTCGGAGGAATACTATGCTGCACATGATCGGCAACGCGCATCTCGATCCGGTCTGGCTCTGGCGCTGGACGGAGGGCTGCGCCGAGGCCATCGGCACCTGCTGGGCGGCGATCGACCGCCTGGACGAGGGGCAGGACTTCGTGTTCACCCGCGGCGAGGCGCAGGTCTACGCGTGGATCGAGGAGTTCGATCCAGCGCTGTTCGAGCGCATCCGCCACTATATCACCGAGGGCCGCTGGGTCGTCGTCAATGGCTGGTGGATCCAGCCGGACTGCAACCTGCCGTCGGGCGAGGCAATCATCCGCCAGGCGCTCTACGGCAAGCGCTACTTCAAGGAGAAGTTCGGCCTCGACGTGCCGGTCGGCTACAATGTCGACTCGTTCGGCCACGCCGCGACCTTCCCCATGCTGCTGCGCCATACCGGCTCAGACAGCTACGTGTTCATGCGGCCGGGCCCGCATGAAATGAAGCTGCCGTCGAACCTGTTCGACTGGGTGTCGCCGGATGGTTCGCGGGTGCCCACCTTCCGCATCCAGGTCGCCTACAACACCTCGCCGCGCAACATGGGCGTCGATGCCAAGATCGAGCATCACCAGAAGCTCACCGAGGCCGATGGTCACCCCTACATGTGCTTCTACGGCGTCGGCAATCACGGCGGCGGTCCGACCAAGGCCAACATCGCCGCGATCGAGGCGCAGAAGGCGAACGGCGTCGACGTCGATTTCAGCGATCCGAACCGTTACTTCGCCGAAGTTCGCGACCGCAATCTGGTCGCGGTCGATACCGAGCTGCAGTTCCATGCCATCGGCTGCTACGCCGTCGCCG
Source organism: Pseudomonadota bacterium (assembly GCA_023391905.1). Taxonomy (GTDB): domain Bacteria; phylum Pseudomonadota; class Alphaproteobacteria; order Rhizobiales; family Kaistiaceae; genus Kaistia. The sequence goes on from JAEWAD010000549.1 coordinate 14,427, forward strand.
CGGAACTGAAGGCGCTGAATCGTCGCGCCGAGGCACGCCTCAACCAGGCGGAGGCGGCCGCCACGCTGGCGTTCCGCGAGGCCGGTGTACCCTATCCGCGCGCCGCGCTGACAGAACTCTGGCGCAAGCTGATGTTCAACCAGTTCCACGACACGCTGGGGGGCACGTCGATCGAGAGCGCCTGCCACGAGGCCGCGAATGATTTCGCGACGATTCTCGCCGATTCCGACCTGATCATCAATGCGAGCCTGCGCCATCTCTCGCGCACCGTGCTGCCGCCGGTCGACCCGACCGACGCGACCTTCCTGATCGCCAACTTCAATCCCGACTCGTTCGACGGGCTCTATGAGGTCGAGCCCTGGACCGATTTCGACGCCAAGTCGCCGCGTTTGCTGATCGATGAGCAGGGCGAGCTGGTGCCGTTTCAGTACATCAGCCCGGAAGGCAAGACGACCGGCCTGCAGCGGATCACGTTCCGGGTTTCCATTCCGGGCTTTGGCTATCGCGTGCTGCGCTTCGCCAAGCGCGACGCCGGCATCGCCGCGCCGAGCGTGCATTTCGGACGGCCGCTCTCGATCGACAATCTCGTGGAGGAAACGGCCGGCTGGCGCCTGGAGATTGATCGCGCAACCGGTGCCATCGCCAGCCTCGTCAACAGGAAGAGCGGACTCTCGATCTTCACCGGCCCGGCGCATCAGGGGATCCTGATCGAGGACCCGACCGACACCTGGAGCCACGGTATCGATCGCTTCGCCTTTGACGGCGAGACGGCGTCGCTCGAAGCGCTCAACCTGCTCGAGGAAGGCAGGCTTCGCCGCGCCGTCGAGATCGTCACCCGCGTCGGTGTCAGCCGCTTCGCGACGACGGTGGTCCTGCCGGAGGATGCGGACCTGCCGGTCGACCTCCGCGTCCGCCTCGACTGGCACGAGAAGCACAAGCTGTTCCGGATCGCCTATCCGCTCGCCGGCTCGCGCTTTGAATATGAGGTGCCGGCCGGTTGGACCGAGCGGCCCGACGACGGCAAGGAAGTCTTCGGCCACCGCTGGGTCCGCGCGGTCCGTGACGGCGCAACCGTGACGCTGATCAACGACGCGAAATACAGCTACGCCGCCAAGGACGGCACACTCTATATCTCGGCGACCCGCGCCCCGGTCTATGCCCACCACGATCCGATCAAGCTCGAGCCTGGCGCCGTCTATCGCTATCTCGATCAGGGGGAACAGGTCTTCGCGATCCGAATCCAGGCAGGGGACGATGTCTCGCGCGCCGAGGCGATGCGGCTTTCCGACGAACTGCTGAAGCCTCCGGTTGCCACGCCGCATGTCGGCCGCGGAGGCAGCAAGCCGCATAGCGGCCAGTGGCTGGATGTGACGAGCGAGGCCGGCGCCGTGATCGCGGTGAAGATCGCCGAGGACAGCGATGCGACCATTCTGCGGGCGATCGAGCTCGGCGGAACGGGCGGCGCACTCCGCGTTGGAACCGCATCCGTCGACATCGGCCCGCGCGGGATCGTCTCGACCCGGCTGGACGCCGAAGTCCTCACGGAGATCGATGGTCTTGAGCGCTGAAACGCCGAACCTGCTCGGCATCGACATCGGTGGCACCAAGACGGCCATCGTTGTCGGCTCGCCGGACGGCAAGATCGCCGAACGGCTCCAGTTCGCCTCGCTGGCCGAGCGCGGGCTGGAGCCGATGCTGGCCGACATCGAAAGCCATGCGCGGACGATGGCCGGCCGGCATCCGGGAGTCGCCGCGATCGGTGTCTCGGTCGGCGGCCCCGTCGATGCCGAGGCCGGCATAGTGCTCGGCCCGCCCAACCTTCCCGGCTGGGACGCCGTGCCGCTTGCGGCACGGCTGGCCGAGCGCTTCGGCGTGCCGGCACGGATCGAGCATGACGCCAAGGCGTGCGCGCTGGCGGAGTGGCGTTACGGCGCCGGCCGCGGAACGCGCGACATGGTGTTTCTGACGCTCGGCACCGGCCTCGGGGCCGGTATCATCTCCGGTGGCCGTATCCTTCGCGGCCGCGGCAACCTGGCCGGCGAGGTCGGTCACTGGCGGGTTCACGAGGACGGGCCGCTGATCTACGGCAAGCGCGGTTCCTACGAGGGCTGGGCGAGCGGCGCCGGTCTGCCGGCGCTGGCCCGTTTCCTGAAGCCCGGCCAGTTCGACGACCTCAAGGACACCGCCGAACTCGGCGCTCGCGCCCGTGCGGGAGACGCCGCGGCCTTGACGGTGATCACCGAGGCGGGGCGGGCGCTCGGGCGAGGGCTGGCGCTGCTGGTGGATCTGCTCGCGCCGGAGGCGATAGTGCTCGGCAATCTCGCCAGCCGGTTGGGGCCGGACTTCCTCGAGGCGGCGAGACAAGAACTGGCCGGGGAGGCGTTGCCGGCCCTGGCCGCGAATTGCCGTCTCCTGCATTGCGAACTGGGTGACGGAATCGGCGACATGGCCGCCCTCACAATTGCGGCCACTGCGCTGCGGAAGGACTTGAACGGATGATACTGCAGACCAAGATCGGCGACGCGACGCGGGCCTTTGAAGGCCTGGCCCTCATGGAGCCGGACATCGAGCGGGCGGTCCAGTCGATCGTCTCGACCTTGCGCCGGGGCGGCCGCATTCTGGTGTGCGGCAATGGCGGCAGCGCGGCGGAAGGGCAGCATCTGGTCACCGAGCTAGTGGGCCGTTACCGCTCGAACCGGCAGCCGCTGCCGGCCATCTATCTCGGCGGCGACGTCGGCCAGATGACCTGCATCGCCAATGATTTCACCTGGGATGACGTATTCGCGCGCCCCTTGCAGGCGCTCGCACGACCGGGAGATCTTCTGTTGTGTCTTTCGACCAGCGGCACCTCGTCCAACATCGTTGCCGTGCTTCGCGCCGCGCGCGCGATGGAGATCGAGAGCATCGCGCTGCTCGGCCGGTCCGGCGGCGACGCGGCCGCGCTGGCCGACCAGGCCCTGATCGTCGCTTCGTCGGATACGGGGCGCATCCAGGAGGTGCACCTCTTCTTGATCCACTGGTTCTGCGAGTACATTGAGGCGGCATTTCCCGTGGATCAGCCGGCGGCGTCGATCCAGCTCGCCGCTCAAGGAGCCTGAATGTCTCGCGCTCGCCGTGACGTCGAAACCATCCTGAAGGTCGCGCGCATGCGGTATGATCAGCGGCTCAGTCCCGCCGAGATCGCCCAGTCGCTCGGCATCTCGGAGTCGACGGTGAGCCGAGTGCTGCGCGCCGCGATGGACCTCGGATATGTCGAAATCCAGGTCACGGCCTCCGGGTGGCGTGACTCCGAACTGGAGCACCGGCTGATCCAGCGGTTCGGTTTGGGCGCTGCCGTGGTCGTCCAAAACCGGGAAACCGGAAGCCCGTTCGGCCTGCTGCCTCGCGCGCTCGCCAATGCGATCGAAGACAGGCTGACGACGGGAACCATCATCGGTGTCTCCGATGGTGAAACGGGCGCGGCGATCGCCGCGGCGGTCCGTCGAGGCCGATCCAGTGACGTCGATGTCGTTTCAATGATCGGCGGGCTGGGGGCGGCCCAGGTCCATACCTATTCGACCGAGATCGGCCGAGTCTTCGCGGCCAACGTCGGCGGTCGGGCCTGGCAATTGCCGGCGCCGGCCGTCGTCGAGGATGTCGAGGCGGCCCATTCGCTTCTCGGCATGGGGCTGGTTCGCTCGGTGTTCGAGAAGATGAACCGCGCCTCGATCGCGGTCGTCGGCGTCGGCGCCATGACCCCGCAGGCGGCCGTGTTCAGCCACGGCATGATCGACCCGGGCGAGATCGAGGCGATCAAGGCGAAAGGCGCGGTCGGCTCGATCTGCGCCCGCTTCTACGACAAGAACGGCTCTCCCATCCGTTCGGCCTTCGACGATCGCACCATTGCGATCGCGCTTGACGATCTGGCCAAGATCGAACTCCGGTTCGGTGCGGCCCTCGGCGCAACCAAGCGCGAGGCGATCAACGCGGCGCTCCGGGGCGGGCTCATCAATGCGCTGGCGACAGATGCCACGACGGCGCAGGCCCTCCTGCAATAGACGCGTCATGACTGGAGAAGATGCTGTCCTAGGGATTTACCGAGACTGCCTTCTCGGGGCGTCATTGATACGTAATATGTATCGCTTCGTGAACTCGGATGGCTTGATACCCGTGCTGAGCCAGTGCGGCCAGCTCGGACCCAGTGTGCTGGCCTGCAGCAGCCGCGTATTGCCGGCCTGTCGACCTGTGGCGTCAAGAACAAGTATGAGCGCACTCGGCCCTTCCTCGTGCACAGCGAGGCGACGCGCACGTCGGATCAGGAGGCGATCTTGCATGGTGATGGACCCTATCCTTCCGGCCACGCGGCTGCTGGCGGGGCCTGGGCGCTGCCTCTTTCCGAGATCCCGCCAATGATCTTCTCGCCCGTGGAATTGCCTTCGGGCAGAGCCCGCCGCGGATCGACCACGCTACGCGTCGGATCGACGGCCTTGCCGGGCTCCGCTCTGCCCACCTTTCCCGGCGCATCGGCGATCCGGCAAGGGAGCCTTAGAAATCCTCTAAATCATTGTTGTTGAAAGACTTTTCTATTCATCCTATCCGGACGTCAGGTTGAACCCACTCGCCGTTTCGGAGGCGCGCGAGTCCCACGACATAGCGGTGCAGCGCCCATGACCGCGACGTACACGACCGATAGTCCGGAGAACCCCGCGCCGATCCGGCTGCGCCACTGGCATCCGCCGATGGTGACGACGCCGATCCGCGATGGCGGCCGGCGGCTGCGACGGCCCGACCAGGTCGCCGCCTCGCTCGATCGCCTGCAGCGGCATGGCGAAGGCGGGTGGGCATGAGCTGGGACATACAAAGCCTGTTCCGGCGGCATGCCAAGGAAATCACCCGCGCCCTGCGCCGGCGGGGGCTGAATGCCGAGACAGCGGCCGACATCACCCAGGACACGTTCCTGCGCGTGCTGGCGTCGCCTCCGCAGGACGGCACGCTGAACCACAATCCGCGGGCCTATCTGCATCAGGTGTCGCGCAATCTCAGCATCAACCATGCCGAGCGCGCCCGCCGGTCGGGAATGATCGACATCTCCGACGAGATGCTGATGCAGATCGCCGACCCGGCGCCGTCGCCCGAGGTGGTGGTCTTCGACCGGCAGCGGCTTCGGCGGGTCGAGGCGGCGTTGGCCGAGCTTCCCGAGCGGACCCGCATCGCCTTCGAGCGCCATCGCCTCGGCGAACAGACGATCGCCACCATCGGGCAGGAACTCGGCCTGTCGACGACACGGACCTGGGCGCTGATCCGCGAGGCCTATCGCCATATCGTGCTTCGGACCGGCAGTCTGTGAGCTAATTTCGCCTCTATGAGAAAAACAGACCGTGCCGTGGGTAATACAGGGCGGGATGACGGGATTGGCCGCGAACACGCGCCGGGAAGGGGAAGCATGGCCGAGATGACGCCGGACGCGGATCGGCTGCTCGACGAGGCGATCGATCTCGTGATCCGCCTGCAGACCGCGCCCGACAATCCGGTGGCGCTGGAGATGATTCGCGCCTGGCGCGCGCGCGGGCCGCAGCATGAGCGGGTCTGGGCCCAGGTCTCGGACGTGCACGGCATGAGCGGCAAGGTCCTGGCCGATCGGCGCAAGGCGGACCGCCGCCGCAGCCTCGCCCCGTCGCGCCGTCAGTTCATGCTGGGGGGCGCGATCGGTCTCGGCGCGCTCGCCGCCGGGTCGCTGCTCGGGCCGGGCGCGATCCTGCGCGCACGCGCCGATCACGTCACCGCCAAGGGGGAGATCCGCCGCATTGCGCTGCCCGACGGCAGTGTCGCGACGCTCGGTCCCGACAGCGCCATCACCGTTGCGTTCGGCGCGGGAGAGCGGGAGGTCACGCTGCTGCAGGGCATGTCGTTCTTCGAGGTGTCGCCCGAGGGATCCCGTCCGTTCCAGGCCCGTAGCGGGCCGGTCGCCGCGATCGCGCGCGGCACGGCTTTCGACATGTCGAGCGATGCCGGCATCGTCAGCCTCGCTGTCGACGCCGGCATGGTGGAGACCCGCATTGATGCGGCTGCGGCGATGACGCTTCGGCTCGGAGCCGGCGACTGGATGAGCTTCGACCCTACTTCCGAGGCCAGCGAACGGGGCCACCGCGAGCCCGGCCAGGCCGGGTCCTGGCGCGAAAACCTCATCGTCGCCGAGCGCGAGCCTGTCGCCGCGCTGGTGGCGCGGATCGGGCGCTGGGTTCCCGGCCGCATCTTGATCGCCGATCCGTCGATCGGCGCTGTGCGGGTCAGCGGCCTATTCGATCTCGGCGATCCCCGTCGCGCGCTCGAGGCGGCCGTGTTGCCGGCCGGCGGTCGCGTCCGCCAGGCCTCCTCCTTCCTGACGGTGATCTCGCCGCTTTGAAGTTGAAGCACCGGCCAAGGCGGTCGAGCCTAGACTAGAGATAGTCTAAATCATTGGCGTTGCATGAAGTTTTCGGCTGGACTATGGGACCTCCAGGTAGCCCCCACTCGCCGCGTCGTTGATGCGCGAGCCTGCTCTTGCCCCGCGCCGCTTCCCGCCATGCCGACCATCCTGAACGACGCGTTCCAACTGCATCGCCGGTCCCTGACCTGGAGCGTGATGCGCATCGTGCGCGATCCGCAGATCGCCGAGGACCTGGCGCAGGAAACCTATGTGCGGGCGCACAAGGCGATCGAAGCCGGACCGATCGAGCACATCGAGGCATTCCTGCACCAGACCGCCCGCAATCTGGCTCTCGATTATCTGCGACGGCGCAAGACGCGGTCGCGCGTCGAGACCGATGGCCTCAGCAACGAGACGCTGGAGAGCATCCCCGCCGATGCGCCCTCGCTGGAGGCGGAGCTCATCGAACGCGAAAGGTTGCGGCTGTTCCAGGCGGCACTGGCGACCCTGCCGGAACGCGTGCAGCGCGTCGTTGTCCTGAGCCGGATCGAGGAATGGACGAACGCCCGGATCGCGCTGCATCTCGGCATTTCCGAACGCACGGTCTTCAACGATCTGAAGCTCGCCATGGCGCATTGTCGCGACGCGCTGGCGAAGAGCGACCGGCGCTGAACGACGCCTTGTGAAAGGCTCGAACTATTTTTTCCGGTTTGCCGACCGCGAAACGTCTTCTTTAGAAAGACCCGAAGGCCATGACGATCGGATGAATTGCGTGGGACGAGAGAGTTCAAGCGGCGACGCTTCGCAGCCGTCCGACCGGCCAGAGGGCCCTTCGGCCGATATCGTCGCGGAGGAGGCGCTCGACTGGTTCGCGCGGCGGCGCAACGCTCAGCCGGATCCCGCCGAAGAGGCGGCATTCGAGGGGTGGCGGCGAAGGAGCCCGAGCCACGCCGAGGCCTATGACGATCTGGAGGGCCTGTGGGGATCGACCGCTTTCGCGGCCGCCGCCCGCAGCCTGCCCTTAACAGAATCGACCAAGGTAAGCGTCGGCGCGCGACGCCCGGTCGGGCCTCGCCCCCCGATCCCGTCCGTGGCGCGCCGACGGGGCCTCCGCTTCGGCGCCGTCGCGGCGCTGCTGGTGCTGGCCTTCGGCATCTGGCAGGCGCCGGCCTGGCTGCTGCGTTGGCAGGCCGACTACCTCACCGCCGCTGGCGAGCGCGCGACCATCACGCTTCCGGACGGATCGACCTTGATCCTCAACACTGCCTCGGCGGTGGCGCTCGACTTCGAGGAAGGCCGTCGCGACGTGCGGCTGCTGCGCGGCGAGGCCTTTTTCGACGTCCGGCATGATCCGGAGCATCCGTTCCGGGTGGCCGGCCGATTCGGCGCGGTCGAGGTCAAGGGCACGGCGTTCTCCGTGCGGGAGGACGAGGCGCGCGATACCGTTGTGCTGGAGCGTGGCCGCGTCGAGGTCCGCCGGATTTCCCAGTCGGACGAGCAGGTTGTGCTGGAGCCGTCGGAGCAGGTCGTGGCGACTGCCGACGCGCTGTCCGCCGTTGAACCGGCCGATCCGGCGACGGCTCTGGCCTGGCGCGAGGGCCGCATTCTGTTCGACGACAAGCCGCTTGCGGCGGTGCTCGCCGAGCTGCGCCGCTATCGCGCCGCCCCCATCCTCGTCGCCACCCGCGAGGTCGATGAGGTCCGTGTCAGCGGCAACTACCGGACCGCCGATATCGAGGGCGCGCTGCGCTCGCTGGCCGACGCGGCTGGGGTCACGCTGACGGCCCTGCCGGGTGGCGTCTTAATCCTTCGCTGAATACTCAACTTTTATTTTCCGGTTTTCTCCTCCTCGAACGTCGGGTGTAGGGAGAGGGCGAATCCAGCACGACGCCGGCCGGCCTCTTCGACGTGGAAGAGGGCATGACGGTATGACGAACGGGAAGTTGACCACCAGCGCGGCCATGGGCGCACCGGAGACGCGGCGCGCCAGACGCCGTCTGGCCTCGCTGCTGCTGACGTCGGCCGTGCTCGGCGTCGCGCCGGGACCTTTCCTGGCTTCGGCCCGGGCCCAGCAGGCCGCGCCGGCGACAGAGGGCAGCCAGGCGGTCGCCTTCGCCATTCCCGCGCAGTCGCTTTCCAGCGCCGTCAACGCCTTCATCGGCGCGACCGGCTGGCAGATCAGCTATGCCTCGTCGCTGGCGCGCGGCAAGAATTCGGCTGCCGTCGTCGGCACGATGACGCCGGCCGAGGCTCTGCAGCGCCTGGTGGCGGGAACCGGGCTACAGGTTCGCATCGGCGCGCCCGGCTCGGCCGCGCTGGTCGATCCGGCCCTTTCGGGGGCGGCCGTCCCGGCCGACGGCTCGACGGTTCTCGACATCATCGATGTGACGGCGGGCGGCGGAACGACCGCGTCGGACCTGCCCTTCGCCTCGCCTGGATCGGTCGCCCATATCTCGGCGGCGCAGATCGAGCGCACGCCGCCGACCTCGGTCGGCGACATCTTCCGCAACACGCCCGGCGTCAACGCCACCGGCAATCGCGTCGGCGCCTCGATGGACCTGAACATCCGCGGCCTGCAGGGCCAGAGCCGCGTCAACGTGATGATCGACGGCACGCGCCAGAACAGCGGCTCCTATCGCGGCTATCGCGGCAGCCGCAACGAGGTCTATGTCGATCCGGATCTTCTCGCCGGCGTCGACATCAACAAGGGCCCCTATAGCGGCGCGGGCGGCACCGGCGCGATGGGCGGCGTGGTCAACATGCGGACCATCAACGCGCGCGACATCGTCGCGGAAGGCCAGACCTATGGCGCGCGCCTGCGCGGCCGGCTCGGCACCAATACGGAAAGCCCGCCGGACACCGGATCCGCCGACATCCGCAACGGTCCGCCCGGCTTCAACGGCGACGCCTGGAACGGCAACCTTGCCGCCGGCCTGGTCAAGGACAACTACGAGTTCGTCGCCGCCGTCGCGCGCAACAAGCAGGGCAACTACTTCGCCGGCAAGAACGGCGCCGCGACCTTCGACACCGCCCGCAATGGCGCGAAAAAGCCGTACGAAAAGATCTTCTCGCCCTTCGGCCCCGGCGACGAGGTGCTGAACACCTCGCAGGATACGACGACCTTGCTTACCAAGGGAAAGGTCAACTGGGGCGACGGCCAGTCGCTGGAACTCGGCTACATCCGCTACAACAACAAGTACGGCGAGAACGACGAGACCCTCCTCGGCTTCGCGACCAGCCCGACATTCCCGATGCCGGCGACGCAGCGCGGTCTGAGCGAGACGACGACAAACACCTTCACGTCGACGTACAAATACGATCCGACGGACAATCCTTATGTCAACCTGACGGCCAATCTCTGGGCCACCGACGTCGACACCTTCAGCGCGACGTTGCGCTCGAACACCTATGGCTTTGGCGCCGACGGCAAGACCGATGTGCGGACCTATGGCGGCGACATCGCCAACCTGTCGACCATCGAAACGGGCTTTGGTCTCCTCACCCTCAACAACGGCCTCGAATTCGTCGACGAGCGGGCGCGCGAATCCGTGAGCCACGTCTTCTCGCCGTCGGACCCGGACGTTCCGATCTTTATCAACGCCAACCCGAACGGCGACCGTCTGCTCTGGAGCGCCTTCAACCAGACCCGGTTCGACGTGACGGACTGGCTGCGGCTCGAAGGCGGACTCCGCTACGACAGCTATGAGGCCAAGGGCACGAGCGAGGCCCTCTCCACCCTGCCAAGCGGCAGCGGTGACCGGGTCAATCCCTCGGCCACCGTCACGGTGATGCCGCTCGACGGCCTGCAGCTCTTCGCGTCCTACACCGAGGGCTGGCGGCCGCCGAGCCTGCGCGAGTGGTCGGTGATCGGCATCGGCGCCATCGTCCACAATCCCGACCTGCAGCCGGAAACATCCAAGAACGTCGAATTCGGCTTCAACGTGAAGCGCGACAGCGTGCTCATGGCGGGCGACGCCCTTCGCTTCAAGGCCGTCTATTTCGACAACAACTACGACGACTACATCGTTCGCGTCCGCGCGCCCTTCTCCACCTACACCTGGACGAACATCGACCAGGCGGAGTTCCGCGGCTACGAATTGTCGGCCCGGTACGACACCGGCAAGTTCTTCGTCGAAGCCGGTTTCACGAAGTACGACGACATCGAATTCTGCGGTAACGGCGTCTGCGGCGACGCGGCCGCCGCCGGCGACTACGGCATCATGAACGTCCCGCCCAAATATTCGGGCACGGTGACGGTTGGCGCACGCCTGTTCGAGGATCGGCTGGAGATTGGCACGCGGGTCTACTCCTTCGGCGAGCGGTTCGGCGGCTACTTGCTGGCGCCCGGCGCAGTAAACCCGCCGACGGTCTGGAACAAGTCGACGATCGTCGACCTGTTCGGCAGCTACAAGGTCAGCGACGACGTCACGCTCGACTTCAGCGCCGAGAACATCGGCGACCGCTACTACATGGACGCCATGTCCACCGGTCCGATTCCCGCGCCCGGCCGCACGGTGCGCGCTGGCCTCACGGCCAAGTTCTAGGACCGGAAATGATGGCAACCGGACAGCCCAGTCACCCTATGCGTCGGCTCGCCCGTCGCAAGGAAGCTGCGTGCGCGACCAGGCGTCCGGCCGATCGGCGAATAATCTGCGTTGGTGGGAGAAAATTCCCGCGTCCCGTTTGTATCAGGTTCAGGGAAAGCACTACCCAGCATTCAGGCACGGCATCCCGCTCTCAAGCCAACAACGGGAACAGCCGAGCCATGATGCGGAATTTGGGAAAAGCTGCGCGCAGACGAACGGCGCGCAAGGCCTTCGGTGCGGCGCTGCTGCTGACGACGGTGGCAGCGGGCGGACTGGCGACCAGCCCGCGGGCGCTGGCGCAAGCTGCGGCGCAGCGGATCGACTTCCGGATCGCTGCCGGTCCCCTCAGCCAGGCCCTGGCGGCGTTTGGACGCCAGTCCGGCCTGCAGGTCACCTATCTGGCGACCTCGGCGACGGGCAAGTCGTCGGCCGGCATCACCGGCCGCGCCACGCGCGACGAGGCGCTGACCCGCATTCTCGCCGGTTCCGGCCTCGTCTTCTCGTTCCCCAATGCGACGACGGTGGCGATCGGCGCCGCCGGATCGTCGGGGGCGCCGGTCGCGGCGGACGGATCGCTGATGCTGGAGACCATCGACGTTACGGCCGGCGGCAATAGCCGCTCGATCGGTTGGGACGGCACCGCCGCCACCGTGTTCACCACACCGGCCGCCGTCGCGCATATTTCGCGCCAGACGCTGGAGAACTATCCGGGCACGACGCCGTCGGACATGCTGCGCAGCCAGCCGGGCGTGCTTTCCGGCGAAAGCCGAAATAGTGGCGGCCTCGATGTCAACATTCGCGGTCTGCAGGGCCAGGGCCGTGCCCCGGTCACCGTCGACGGCGCCATGAACGCGACAGCGGTCTATCGCGGCTATCAGGGCATCGCCAACCGCACCTTCATCGATCCGGATTTCATCGGTGGCATCAATATCGAGAAGGGTCCGAGCACCGCGCCGGGGGGCGCCGGCGCGATCGGTGGCACGGTCAACATGACGACCATCACGGCCGACGACATCGTCGTGCCCGGTCAGTCGATCGGCATTCGCGTCAAGGTCGAGGGCGGCACCAACACGACGCCTCTCTCCAGCCTTGCCAAGTCCAATCTCGCCCAGCCCTTCGAAGGCCTGGCGAACACGACGGCGGACATCGAGCGGCCGTCCTGGCTGGATCCGACCTCCGGTTCCGCCAGCGTGGTGCTGGCGACGAAGAGCGACAGCTTCGACCTGGTCGCCGGCTTCGCCCGGCGCAAGTCCGGCAACTACCATGCCGGCGAGAACGGCTCGAACACGCCGCAGAAGACGGAGCCGCATGCGCTCTGCTTCCAGTATCCGGGCTACTGCGACGCCTACAAGGAATGGTACAAGCCCGGCCTGACCGCCTATCTGCCCGGCGAGGAGGTGCTCAACACCTCGCAGAACAGCTATTCCGGCCTGCTCAAGGGCACATTCCGCTTCGCCGACGACCACACGCTGGAACTCGGCTACTCGCATCTCAAGAACGAGTATGGCGAGACCTACCCGACGGGTTTCATCCGGAACGATCAGGTCCGCACGCAGGGGCTGCCATCGGAAGTCGAGGTCAATACCTACACCTCGCGCTATCGCTGGAATCCGGCCAGCGAGCTGATCGACCTGAAATGGAACATCTGGGGCACACGGCTCGAAGAGCTCAGCTCGACGGGCGATGGCGGCTTCAATCTTTCCGACAAATGGGCCGATATGTGGGGCTCCGACCTGTCCAATACCTCGGCGTTCTCGACGCGGTATGGCGAGGTCGCCCTGCAGTACGGCCTGGCCTATCAGGACGAGGCGACGGGGCCGGGAACCAGCGTGCGTAGCGGTGTCCCGGCGCGCGAGGGCGAGCGGAACGAAACGAGCATCTTCACCAATGGCAAGTGGAGCCCGACGAACTGGCTGCAGCTCGAAGGGGGCCTGCGCTACCACGAGT
>JAEWAD010000554.1 GCA_023391905.1 Pseudomonadota bacterium
GTGCCGATCTGGACAAAGGTTCATGCCGAGGTCGAGGCCCCGCTCGGGGACGGCGGGGCGGACCGGCTGCGGGCGGGGCTGCTGGCGCTCGCCTGAGGGGCGGCTGAAACAGCAGCCAAGAAAAAACCTCCGTCCAGGGGCTGGGCGGAGGCTTTGCAGGGCATCAGGGCCCGAAGCTGCGGCGGGTCAGACGCCGTCGACGGACGTGAAGCCCTCGAAATTCGGATGGCCGAGGAACATCGGCTTGCGGTCGCCGGCGCCCTTATGCGAGGCGCGGAACTGCTCCGACTTGGTCCAGGCGATGAAGTTCTCTTCCGTCTGCCAGACGGTGTGCGACGAATAGAGCGTGTGGTCTTCCGCGGCCGCGCCCTTCAGCAGGTTGAAGGAAACATAGCCCTCTAGCTCGTTCAGGTGGCGGGGGCGCGTGCGCCAGACCTCCTCGAACTCGGCTTCCATGCCCTTGATGACTTTGAAGCGGTTCATGGCGATGTACATGGTCGTTCTTCCGTTTGCGTGCCGATGAGGTGCGTGAAGGGGTGATGCGCGCCGAGTACGGCGAAAAAAGGTGAGGAGGGGACCGGAAACCGGTCTCCCCCCTCGCGTCTGTCCGCCGTCACCACACCGTCGGACAGACGTATTTCGTCAGAGCCTCAGAACTGCATCTTCGCCGTGAGCAGGAAGGTGCGGCCGCGGCCGGTGTCGCCCGTGAAGCCACTGATGTTGGACGAAGCCGGCGTATAGGCCTTGTCGAACAGGTTGGTCACGTTCGCCGAGATGTCGAGGCCGTTGTCGAACGTGTAGTTCGCGAAGGCGTCGACGAGCGTGTAGGCGTCCCAGTCGGCCGCCGCCGTGCCGAAGAAGCCCGAGCCGCCGCGGGTCTCGCCGACATAGCTCAGCCGGCCACCGACCGTCAGGCGCTGCTCGAGGAAGCGGGCGCCGGCCGTCAGAGTGGCGTAGTTCTCCGGCAGGTAGCTTGCCGTGCCGAGGCCGTTCTGCGTCTCCGGCAGGTCGGAATTGGCGTGGGTGTAGGACAGGTTGCCGAACACGAAGCCGGCGTCGTAGGCGACTTCGAGTTCCAGGCCCTGCACCACCGAGGTTCCCGGATTGTTGGCGAACCAGAACAGGTAGCCGGCGTTCTTGACCGTGATGTAGTTCTCGATGTCCTGGTAGTAGTAGTTGGCCTTCAGGCGGAACATGTCGCCTTCGGTGAGCAGGCCGTCCTTCTTGATGTTGGCGCCGATTTCCCAGCCCTTGGCGACTTCCGGCTCGAGGAACGGGTTCGGGCTGTATGTCGTCGCCTGGCCGGGGTGGTCGCCACCGAGCAGCGTCTCGTTGATCGTCGGCGCGCGGAAGGTTTCCGCATAGGTCACGTAGGGCTGCAGCCAGTCATACGGGTTCAGCGCGACGGTCAGGCGCGGATCGACGCGGCCGTCGGACTGGTCCATGTCGTACTGGCCTTCGGGCAGGCCGACGACGTTGTTCGACCAGACCTGGGTCGTGCCCTTCAGCGTGTAGAAGTCGTAGCGGAGACCGGCGATCACGTCGACGATGTTGTAGGAGAAGGTGTTCTCCGTGAACACGCCGCCGACCGAGCTCTTGCCGCTCGGATTGACGCCGCCTGCCTTGGACGGGACCAGCGTGTTGTAGGCTTCGACGTCGTCATGGAAATACTCGACGCCGTTGACGGAGACGACCGAGACGTCGCCGATGGTGAAGTTCGACGTGTTGGACAGGTCGAAGCCGATGCCGAGGTCCGTCGTGACGCGACCTTCGTTGTTCACGAAGGCCGACGTGCCGGGGCCGTAGGTCATCTTGACGTCGTTGACGTAGAAATTGCCGACGACGTTGACCAGCTCGCTGTCCGGATCATAGGCGAAGCCGGCCGTGTAGGTATTCGACTTGACGTTCTGCGACTGCGAATTCGCGGTGAAGTCGTTGTCGTAGAAGACACCGCCGACCTTGACGCTGAGATCGTCGGTCGGGTTGAACTCGCCCTTGACCAGGCCCGAGAGCAGGTTCTGGCCGGTGTAGGGGACCTCGATGCCGTCGCCGTTCTCGTAGTTGTTCGGGCTGCGATAGCTGAGTGCGCCGGCGATCGCCGCGCCGCCGCCGGCCGAGCGCAGGGCGCCCGCCGCCATCTCCGAGAAGCCGAGGCCGTTGCTGCCCCAGGTCAGCGTCGCCAGCGCGCCCCAGTTCTTGCCGTCGGTCAGGATGTCGTCGACGCCGAGCGTGCGGACATTGGCCTGGCCCATCAGCGCGCCGGCGCCGCCGGCCGTCGAGATCGCGCCGCGGGTGACGTCGACGCCGGCGACCAGCGCCGGGTCGACATAGGCGAAGCCCTGAGCCTCATGGCCGGTGAAGCGGAAGTTCTGGCGCACGCCGTCGATCGACATGTTGACGCGGCCCGAGCCTTCCAGGCCGCGGATGTTCACCGACAGGCCGGCGTTCTGGATCGAGTCGCGCGAGAAGGTGCCGGGCATGGCGCGCAGCACGTTGCCGATATTGCGCTGGCCGAACAGCTGGATCTCGTCCTCGCTGGCGGTGCTGACCGGGCCCGGCGTCGCGAACGGGTTCTTCCAGCCTTCCTGGGTCGTCGTCGAGACGATCGGCGACAGGAAGCTGCCCTCGCCCTTGGCGGCCTTCTTCTTCAGCTCCTCGTCGGTCTCGCCGCTGGCCGCCTCGGCCGGCGTGGCTGCCGTCTGGGCCTTCGCGACCGTCGCGGAAAAGGCGGAGAGGAGTGCCGCGGCCGTTCCAGCCATCAGCCAAGTCTTATGTCGAACGACACGCATGCGAGCCCCGTTTGCAAATTTCTGGATCGGGCCTGGCTGGCTGTCCGGGATCGCGTCGGCGTCCTGCGGCTCTGGCGTGCTTGGCAATGTCATCGCTTGATCGGCGCCCGCCTTTCCCCCCGGAAGAGGCGGCGCCGCGACGTCGGCGATGTTTCACTTGCGGAGATACGAAAAGGTGAGTACGTCAGTCAACTAAATTGTTGCGAATTATTCGCAAGTTTAGAACGAGTCAAAACGACGTTCCCAGCAAGCGGGCGGGACAGGCATGCAACAGACACATTCGACTGGAACTTCCACGGACGCGGCCCCGGCGGGCGCCGGACCGCGGGTCGTCTCCAGCACCGATCTGCTCGATGGAGCGCGGGAAATCATCATTCGCCATGTCGGCGAGGACTACAGGCTGCGCCTGACGCGCGCCGGCAAGCTGATATTGAACAAGTAGACGGGATCATGATGAGGCTCGCGCACACTTCTCCCTTCCACGCTGCCCCGCGCGCGATCGAGCGCTTCGCCGGTCGCCGTGTCCAGATCCTGTTCGGCCTCGCCGTCGCGGTCGGCATCACGCTTTCCGCCATCGTGCAGACGGTCGCCGCCGAGCGGGTGATCCAGGACGCCACCGGCCGTTCGGTCACGATCGGCAGCACCGATCGCATCGTCACCATCGGCGGCGACATCACCGAGATCGTCTTCGCGCTCGGCGCCGGCGACCGCGTGATCGCCCGCGACACCACCTCGTCCTATCCGCCCGAGGCCGCCGCCAAGCCGGATGTCGGCTACATGCGCGCGCTTTCGGCCGAGGGCGTGCTCTCGGTTAAGCCGGACCTGATCATCGCCGTCGAGGGCTCCGGCCCGAAGGACGCGATCGACCTGCTCGAATCCGCCTCCGTGCCGATCGTCATCGTGCCGGAGCGCCGGTCGGGCGACAGCATCGTCGCCAAGATCCGCCTGATCGCCGATATCCTCGGCGAGAAGGAGAAGGGCGACGCGATGGCCGACACGCTCGCCGCCCGTTTCGCCGCGCTCGAGGGCGCCATCGCCAAGATCCCGGAAGGCGAGCGCAGGAAGGCCGTCTTCCTGATGAGCCTGAACGGCGGCAAGCCGCTCGCGGCCGGCCACAACACGGCCGCCGATTCGATGATCCAGCTTGCCGGCGGCATCAATCCGATGGGCGCCGTCGAAGGCTACAAGCCCGCCTCCGACGAGGCGCTGGTTGCCGCCGCGCCGGAAGTCGTCGTGATGATGATCGGCCAGAGCGGCCCGCCGAAGCCGGAGACCGTGTTCGATTCGCCGGCGCTGCGCGCGACCCCGGCGGCCAGGGACAAGGCCCTCGTCGCGATGGACGGCCTCTATCTGCTCGGCTTCGGCCCGCGCACGGCCGACGCCGCCCGCGATCTCGCGCACGCGCTCTATCCGTCGCTCGATCTGCCCGACTGGCCGGCTGCGAACTGATGAGCCTCGTCATGACAGCCCCGGTCGCCGGCGATCGCCGCGGTCGCGCCAATCTGGTGACCGGAATCCTCGTCGTCGTGCTGATCGCCGTCTCGGTGATCTCGCTCTGCGTCGGCCCGTCCGGGCTTTCCACCACCGAGGTGGCAGGCCTGCTTGGCGATGCGATGGCCGGCCGCTTCTCCGAGATCAACAGCGTCAACCACGTCATCCTGTTCGACATCCGCATGCCGCGCACGCTGCTCGGCGCCATGGTCGGCGCGGCGCTGGCGCTGGCCGGCGCGATGATGCAGGGGCTGTTCCGCAACCCGCTCGCCGATCCCGGCCTCGTCGGCGTGTCGGCCGGCGCGGCGCTCGGCGCGGTGCTGGTGATCGTGCTCGGTGGCGCCTTCCTCGCCCCGGTGATGGATTTCCTCGGCATCGGCGCGCTGCCGATCGCCGCCTTCTTCGGCGGTCTCGGCACAACGCTGCTGCTCTACGGCATCGCGACGCGGCGCGGCCGCACCTCGGTCGCCACCATGCTGCTGGCGGGCATCGCGCTCGGCGCCATCGCCGGCGCCATCACCGCCTATCTCGTCTTCCGCAGCAACGACTTCCAGCTGCGCGAGCTGACCTTCTGGTCGATGGGCGGCCTCGGCGGCGCGACCTGGAACAAGCTCGCGCTTTCGCTGCCCTTCATCATCGGCGTGTTCATCGCCATGCCGTTCACGGCGCGGGGCCTCGATGCCCTGGTGCTGGGTGAATCCGAGGCGCGCCATCTCGGCTTCAACACGCAGTGGCTGAAGAGCCTGATCATCATGGTCGTCGCGCTGGCCGTCGGCGTTTCGGTGGCCTTCGCCGGCATCATCGGCTTCGTCGGCATCGTCGTGCCGCATGTGCTGCGCCTGGTCATCGGGCCGGAGCACCGCACCCTGCTGCCGGCGACGGCGCTGCTCGGCGCGACGCTCCTGATCGTCGCCGACATGATCTGCCGCACCATCGTCGCGCCGGCCGAACTGCCGATCGGCATCGTCACGGCCACGATCGGCGCGCCCTTCTTCCTGTCGATCCTGCTCAGGAAGCGCGGCGTGGTCGATCTCTAGGACGGCGACCCGACCGAAATCCTTCAAGGCCGGGTGGCGGCGTCGTCGAGGCGCCCGCCACCCCGAGACCATCGATCCTGAAAGCGGACGCCTCCATGCTCGAAGTCCAGAACCTGACCGTCCGCGCCGGCAAGCGCGCCATCCTCGACCGCGTCTCGCTCAAGGTCCGCCCCGGCGAGCTGACCGTCGTGGTCGGGCCGAACGGCGCCGGCAAGTCGACGATCATGAAGGCCGTCACCGGTGAACTGCGCCCGGCCGAGGGCACGATCACGCTGGAGGGTCGCAGCATCGGCGCCTATCCGGCTTACGAGATGGCGAGCCGCCGCGCCGTTCTGCCGCAGGCCTCTTCGCTCGCCTTTCCCTTCACCGTGCACGAGGTCGTGCGGCTCGGCACCAGCGGCGCCATGCCGGCCGCCGATCGCGCCGCCCGCGTCGCCGCCGCGCTCACCCGCGTCGACCTGAACGGCTTCGGCGGCCGCTTCTTCCAGGAGCTTTCGGGCGGCGAGCAGCAGCGCGTGCACCTCGCCCGCGTGCTCTGCCAGGTCTGGGAGCCGGTGGTCGACGGCGTGCCGCGCTACCTGTTCCTCGACGAGCCGACGGCGAGCCTCGATCTCCGCCACCAGCTCCTCACCCTCGACACGGCGCGCGCCTTCGCGGCGGCCGGCGGCGGCGTCGTGGCGATCCTGCACGATCTCAATCTCGCGGCGCTCTATGCCGACAAGATCATCGTCGTCAGCGCCGGCCGCATCGCCGCCGATGGCGCGCCGCGCGAGGTCCTGACCGACGCGATGATGCGCGAGGTGTTCGGCGTCAGCGTGCATGTCGGCGGCGTGCCGGCCGACGCGCCCTTCATCCTGCCGCACACGGCCCGCGCGTCCTGATCTGAGTTTATCACCTGTCGTTGCAGGGGCGGGGAGAACGTGATTTCACGCCGCCCTGTCATGGCCTAGATTGCGCCTCCCGCAACCATGGACAGGGATTCGAACATGGCAGCCAAGAAGTCCGTGCCGACGCGCACGGTCCTGATCATCGATGTCGGCACGTCGTCGGTGAAGGCTGCCCTGTTCGACGAAAACGGCCTCACCCTGCGCTCGGCAGATGCCGCCGTGACGACGTCGGTGCCGCATCCCGGCTGGGCCGAGCAGGATCCGGCGCTCTGGTGGAAGGCGACCGTCGCCGCCGTGAACGGCCTTGCCGTCGACAGCCTGCCGATCGCCATCACGCTGACCGGCTCGATGCAGAACGTCATCCTGCTCGGGCGCGAGGGCACCAGTTTGCGGCCGGCGCTGCTCTATAGCGACGCCCGCGTCAGCGAGGCCGAGATGGCCGCGCTCAAGGCGCAGTTGCCCAAGGATTTCGAAAAGCGGATCGGCAACCGCGCCGAGCCGGCGCTTTGCCTGTTCCGGCTCGACTGGCTTCTGAACAACGAGGCCGACATCATGGCGCGCGTCGAGCGCGTGCTGTTCGGTGCCAAGGACGCGATGATCCATCGCATGACCGGCCGTGCCGTCGTCGATCCGACCTGCGCGACGACGACGGGCCTGCTCAATCTCGCGGCGCGCCACTGGGACGCGACGATCCTGGCCGCGATCGGCATGTCGCCGGCGAT
Organism: Pseudomonadota bacterium; assembly: GCA_023391905.1. GTDB lineage: Bacteria > Pseudomonadota > Alphaproteobacteria > Rhizobiales > Kaistiaceae > Kaistia. The sequence continues at coordinate 6,927 of JAEWAD010000554.1, forward strand.
CCTGCCCGACATCCTCGACGCCGACGCGCTGGCCGGCCCGCTGCTACCGGAGCCGGCGGCCGCCCTCGGCCTGGTGCCCGGCATTCCGGTCTATGTCGGCGCCGGCGACGGCGGCGCCACCGCCTGGGGCACGTCGAGCGAGCGGCACGACCAGCCGCACGCCTATCTCGGCACCACGGGCTGGATCGCCGCCACCATGCCCTATTCGGTGGCGAAGCCGCCGCGCGACGCCTATACGCTCGCCGCGCCGGTTGGCACCGACGTCATCGTCATCTCGCCCTTCCTCGCCGCCGGCCTCGCCATCGACTGGTTCGCCGGCGTCGCCGGCCGCCCCGTCGCCGAGCTCTACGCGGCGGCCGAGAAGCATGACGCCAGCCCGCCCGGCGCGCTGTTCCTGCCTTATCTGATCGGCGAGCGGGCGCCGTTCTCCGATCGCGCCGTGCGCGGCGCCTTCCTCGGCCTCGACCGCGAGCATGCGTCCGACACGCTCGCCTATGCCGTCCTGGAAGGGCTCGCCCACGCCATCCGCGACAATCTCGATGCCCTGCCGATCCCGCCCAAGTCGATTGCGCTGGCCGGCGGCGTCGCCGGCAGCCTGACGGTCGCGCATCTGATCGCCGACGTCACCGGCGCCCGCGTCACCGTGCCGTCGGCAAGCCGCATCGTCACCGCCTATGGCGCCTTCCGCATCATCGCGCCAATCATCGGCCTGGCGCCGAAGGGGGCTGCCGCCAAGAACGCCGCAGGCAAGGCAGCAAGCGCCGCTGGCAAGGCGAAGGCGAGCCGCAAGACGAGCGCTGCCGCCAGTGACGAGACCGTGGTCGCGCCGCGTCCCGAGCGCGCCCAGCGAGCCGCCCGACGCTTCGCCGCCTATCGTCAGGCGGCCGGCCAGGCGCGGGCGCTTGCAGCCGCGCTCGACCCGGCGCTCTGAGGCGCTTTTTGGCCGCTTGCGCCGGGGGCGGGGGAGGCGATATCACTGGCGCCGAACCCAAGGGGGAGAACAAAAAATGCGGGTTGGAATTCTCGGACTGGCCTTTGCGGGCCTGATGGCTTCGACGGTCGCGTCGCACGCCGCCGACGTGGCGGTGCTGACGCCCTATCAGAGCTCGGTTGCCACCAACCAGATGATCACCGTGTTCCAGGACAAGGCCAAGGCGGCCGGCTGGAACGCCACCGTGGTCGACACGCGCGGCGACATGGGCCAGCTCGCCAGCCGCATCGAGGACGTCGTCAACGCCAAGGTCGCGGCCATCGTGCTCGTCAGCGTCGACCCGACCCAGATCCAGGACCAGGTCAGCGCCGCCGCGGCGGCCGGCATCCCGGTCGTCACCATCGACGGCGGCAAGGCGCCCGGCGTCGCGCTCAACGTCACCTCGGACAATTTCGAGCTCGGCACCAAGCTGTCCGACTTCCTGTTCGAGAAGCTTGGCGGCAAGGGAAACATCGTCAAGTTCTTCCATTCCGCCCATCCCGGCGTCCACCAGCGCGAACTGGCGCTCGACGCGGCGCTGAAGAAGAACCCGGACATCAAGGTCATCGCCGAGCACTATGTCGTGGTGCCGGGCCCGATCGACGACGTCCGCAAGGCGACCGAGAACCTGCTCAAGAGCCAGGGCGACCAGATCGACGCGGTCTGGGCCGCCTGGGACGAGCCGGCGATCGGCGCGCAGCTCGCCATCGAGGCCGACAAGCCCGACGCCAAGATCATCATCGCCGGCATCGACGGCAATCCGCAGGCGATCGAGCTGATCAAGGCGTGCTCGCACCTCAAGGGCACCGTCAGCCAGGACTTCGACGCCATGGCCGGCCTCGCCGCCGAGGGCCTCGCCGGCATCCTCGCCGGCAAGACGCCGGATAAGGCCGAGATCTACGCCCCGGCCAAGCTGATCACCGCGGAGACGCTGGGCGTCACCTGCCCGTGACCGTTGCGCCTTTCCTCGCGCTGGACGGCCTCGTCAAGCATTTCGGCGCGACGAAAGCCCTCGATGGTGCCGATCTCGCGATTGAAGCGGGATCGGTGCACGCGCTTGTCGGCGAGAATGGCGCCGGCAAGTCGACCCTGATCAAGACCCTCTCCGGCCTCTACCAGCCGGACGCCGGGACGATCCGCCTCGACGGCGCGTCCGTCACGATCGACGGCCCGCGCGCGGCCGAGGCGATGGGCCTGCGCTTCATCCATCAGGAACTGAACCTGGTCCCGCATTTCGACGCCGTCGGCAATGCCTGGATTGGTCGCCGCCATCCGCGCCGCGGTCCGTTCATCGACGGTCGCGCCATGCGGGCGAAGGTGGCGGAAGTGGCGGCGCGCATCGCGCCCGATTTGCCGCTCGACAGGCCCGCCGCGCGGCTGACGCCCGGCCAGCGCCAGATGGCGGAGATCGTCCGCGCGCTGATGGAGCCGGCCCGCCTCGTCGTCATGGACGAGCCGACCTCGAGCCTGTCGGAAGGCGAGGCCGAGCGGCTGCACGCGGTGGTACGCCAGCTCGCCGCCGAGGGCTGCGCCGTCCTCTTCATCTCGCACCGCCTCGACGAGGTGCTCGATCTCTGCGGCCGCTACACCGTGCTGCGCAACGGCCGCACGGTCGGCGCCGGCGCGATCCCGGACATCGACCGTGCCGGGCTAGTCGCGCGGATGTCGGGGCAGGGGACGGAAGGGACGGGCTCGGGCGCCTCTTCACCTCTCCCTGAGGGAGAGGTCGGCCCGCAGGGCCGGGTGAGAGTTTACGGCGTTTCCGGAGAGGGCGTAAACCCTCACCCGCCGGCTGCGCCGTCGACCTCTCCCTCAGGGAGAGGTGAGCAACCCGTCCTCGCCGCCGATCTCGCCTTTGGTCCCGCCGGCAGCCGCATCGCCATGCAGCTGCGGCCGGGCGAGATCGTCGGGCT
>JAEWAD010000277.1 GCA_023391905.1 Pseudomonadota bacterium
CCTCCGGCGAGCGCTATCCGAACGGCGCGGCGGGCCGGGAAAGAGTCAGCGCGCGCGGCGAGCCCTCGCCCGCCGAGCGCCAACGGCGCGGAGCGAACCCGCGCCGGGACGCGCCTAGCGGAAGACCGAGAAGCCGCCATCCACGACCAGGTTCTGGCCGGTGACATAGGCCGACGCATCGGAGGCGAGATAGAGGATCGCGCCGTTGAGGTCCTCGCCGTCGCGCCCCATACGGCCCAGCATGGTCAATCGCGAATAGTCCCGAACGAAGCCCGGCTTCATGTCGGCGCGCTGGAACCCGCCCGGCGAGATGGCATTCACGCGGATCCCCTGCGGCCCCGCATAGCCCGCCATGTCGCGCGTGATGCCCAGCACGCCGGCCTTGGCGGCGGCATAATCCACCGGCTGCCCCATCATTCCGTTGGCGACATAGATCTCCCGATCCCGCCCGACCAGCGCGGCGATCGAGGCGATATTGATGATCGATCCGGATCCGCGCTTGGCCATCGCCACCCCGAACTCGCGGCAGCAATAGAGAACCCCGTTCAGATTGGTCTGCAGCATGCGGTCGATATCGCCGGCATCACGCTCGAACAGGCGCGCCGCGGACGTGCCGGATCCGCCACCCGCATTGTTGACGAGGACGTCGATCCGGCCGTCGGACCAATCCAGAAACTCAGCCGCCACCCGCTGGACATCGTCGTGGCGCGACTGATCCAGCGCCAGCCCGAGTGCGGGAACGCCGAACTCCGAGGCAATTTCCCGCGCCGTCCGCTCCGCCTTGGCCCCGTCACGAGAGGAAACCGCCACGGCCGCACCGGCAGCGGCGAGAACGCGCGCGGCATCACGGCCAAGATTGGAGGCGCCACCGGTCACAAAGGCGTAACGCCCGCTCAGATCGAACATCCGCGCGATGAGATCATGCATGAGATTGCCCCTCCCCAATCAGTTCGACAGGCGCTATGCGACACTGGAAGACAAATTGTCAAACCAAAACTTGATCATTGTTATTTCTAGACGTATTTGGTTTCCAATATCCCAAATGAAACAGGCCATGAAGATGATTGTCAGACCAAAACGAGCGATCACGTTAGATGGATAGCGAAGACAGGCGGTCCGCGGCCCACGCCATCGCGGAACAGCTGATTGAGCGAATCCGCTCCGGCACCATCGAGACGGGCCAGACGCTGCCAACCGAGCGAGAGCTGTGCGTTCAGTTCTCGGCCTCGCGCCCCACCGTGCGCGAGGCGCTCCGGCTGATGGCCGAGCGCAACTATGCCATCGTTGGCGGATCGCGGCGGCCCTGCGCGGCCCGCCCTTCGCTCGACAGGAGCTGGTCCACGGCGATCACGGGCGTTTGTGAGGCGCTGGGGGAAGCGCAGGGCCTCGCCCAGATCGAACAGATCCGTCAGTTCATCGAATGCAGCGCCGCCGCCTATGCCGCGCGCGAGGCGACCCAATCGCAGCTGATCCGGTTGGGCGAGGCCCTGGAAGCGTGCGAGGCGGCGCTGGGCGATCACGATCGCTATGTCGCCGCCGATCGCGCCTTTCATTCGGCCATCGTCGCCTGCGTCGGCAACACGGCGCTGGTCGCCATGCTGGAGACCTTTCTGGCCCGGCTGATCGCCGGCCGAGACTTGTCGGACAGGGTGCTCGAGAACGACCGCATTTCCTGCGGCGAACACCGCGCCCTGTTCGACGCGATCATATCGAGCGATGCCGACAGCGCCGCGGCGATCATGGAGCGCCATCTGAACCGAGCCTTCCGTGAAAGGCTGCGCGGCCGCCTCAGCAAGGATTGAAGCAAATCATGCGTGACATCATCATCATCGGCGGCGGCGGGATCGCCCGCAGGCACATTATCGGCTTCCAGAAGAGCGGCCGCGCCCGGGTCGCGCTCATCGAGCCCGTCGAAGCCCGACGGGTCGCGCTGATGTCGGAATTCGGCCTCAGCGAAGGCTATGCCGATGTCGGCGACGCGCCGCTCGATCGCTTCGACCTCGCCGTGATCTGTTCGCCGGGCCACACTCACGTCGCGATGATGAACCGCTGCCTGGACGCCGCGCTGCCCTTCCTCGTCGAGAAGCCGCTCTCGGTGACGATGGACGGCGTCCGGGAGGTCGTCGACAGGCTGCGCGAGACGAGCCTTCCCGCCCGCGTCGGCTTTGCCCGCCGCAATGGCCCCGAGATCCTCGCGCTACGCGATCAGATCCGGGCCGGACGGATCGGCGAGCTCAAACTCGCCTACATGAACGCCTCGCAGGAGTTTCTGAAATATCGCCCGGATCTGCGCGAGAACTATTTTGCGCGAGAGGAGACGGGCGGCGGCGCTGTTCTGGATCTCGCCTCGCACATGATCGACCTGCTTGTCTGGATCATGGGCCCGGTGACCGATGTCTCGGCCATCAACGACAGGCTCGGAATTGACGGAATCGAAACCGAGGATACCTGCCTGATCAGCCTGCGCTTCGCCTCCGGTGCGCTGGCCAACATCACCATCAACCTGTTTCAGAAGCCGAACACTGGCCGCTTCGAATTCATCGGCACCAAGGGCAACCTGCTGCTGGAGCATGCCATGCTGAGCTTTGCCGACGACGACAGCGGCACGTGGAAGGACCCGATCGACTTCATGGCCGGATTGCAGCCCCAGATGGCCCATCAGGCCCGGTTCGAGAAACAGGCCGAGCTCCTGCTAGACTTCCTCGACGGCCAGGATTGCCATTTGTGCTCCGTCGAGGAGGCCTACCATAACCTGCAGGTGGCGCTGGCCGCCAAGACCGCGTGGCGGGAGCGTCGAATCGTGAGGATCGCTGAAGAGGCGACCTAAGCTGCGAATTCACATGACCCGGCTGGCGAAACTGTGGACGCATCTGCCGACGACGGAAGGGCAAGCGGAGCTTCTGAGGCCAATTGCCAGAGACCACCTGGCCGATCACGTTGCCAGCGAGGCCGAGGTCGGCGATCCGAGCCAGCGTCCCGGAGGCTCGCCCCTGCCCGGCGCCTCTCAGATGTGGCGGCAAGCAATCTGCGCGGTGCCGAGCAAGGTCTGCGTCGCAAGGACCGCAACGACAGAGCCCTCTTCAATACGGAGTACGATCACGCCCGGGCCATCAGCCGGCACTCCGCGCCGGAGGCGCCGTCACGAGCGACCCTGCCCAAGAC
>JAEWAD010000013.1 GCA_023391905.1 Pseudomonadota bacterium
CCGCCCGGAATCGTCTCGTCAGGCCGTTCAGCCGGCGGCGCGCTCCTTCGCCCGCTCGGCCCGCACGGTGTCGATGCCGCGCACCTCGCGCCGCGCCGCGCCCTGCCAGTCGCGCGTCGCGACCGTCTTGTGGGCGAGGCGCTCCTTGGCGCCGTCGATGGCGTCTGCGTATTGCGGCAGCCAGCGCGCCTGGGCGACGAGCATCTCGTCGACCATCTGCCAGACCTCCTCCGGCGAGCAGATGGCACCGACCAGCGGATCGTGCAGCACGGCCAGCTTCAGCAGTTCGACATCGCCGGTGACGGCGGCGTGTACCGCCATGCGCTGGACGTTGATCGACGACACGCAGGTCGCCGCGCAGGCTTCGGGCAGGCGGATGCCGGCCGTCATGTTGAGGCCGAAGCGGTCGACGAAGCCGGTCGACTCGATGATCGCGTCCTCGGGCAGATTGGCGATGATGCCGCGGTTCTTTACGTTGAAGTGGCCGCGATAGACGCGCCCCGTCTCCAGCGCCTCGATGATGTGGCTCGCGTGCTCGTTCGAGCGCTTCTTCGGGTCGAGCGGCTTGCCGGCGTCTTCCAGGAATTTCGGGAAGTCGGTCTCGAACCAGTTGCGCGTCTCGGTCGAGTGGCGGAGATAGCCGCCGGTCTCGCCATGGATCCAGTTCGACATGTCGATCCAGCGACCGATCTCGTCCGGGCGCTTCCGGTACCAGGGCAGGTATTCGGAGAGATGGCCGTTGCTCTCGGTCGAATAGAAGCCGAAGCGCTTCAGGACGTCGATGCGGACCTTTTCCTGCTGCGAATAGACGGGATGGCGCTCGAAGGCGGCGATCAGCTCGTCCTTGCCGATCTTGCGGCCGCGGAAGCGGATGTCGACATACCAGGTCTGGTGGTTGATGCCCGAGCAGATGAATTCGAGCTCGCTCTCGTCGGTGGCGCCGAGTACCTCGGCGATCTGCTCGCCGCCATGTTGCACGCCGTGGCAGAGCCCGATCGTGTCGACCTTGCCGTACTCGATCGCCGCCCAGGTGTTCATCGCCATCGGGTTGGCGTAGTTCAGGAAGCGCGCGCCGGGTGCGGCGACCTCGCGGATATCCTTGCAGAAGTCGAGGATGACCGGGATGTTGCGCTGGCCGTACAGGATGCCGCCGGCGCAGATCGTGTCGCCGACGCACTGGTCGACGCCGTATTTGAGCGGAATGCGGATGTCGTCGGCATAGGCCTCGAGGCCGCCGACGCGGACGCAGCTGATGACGTAGCGCGCGCCGGCGAGCGCCTCGCGCCGGTTCGTCGTCGCCGTGATCTTCGTCGGCAGCTTGTTGGCCGCGACCATGCGGTCGAGGATCTGCCGCACCATGGAGAGATTGTGCTCGCTGATGTCGGTCAGCGCGAACTCGACCTCGCGCAGTTCCGGCACGGAGAGGATGTCGGAGACCAGCTTCTTGGTGAAGCCGACACTGCCGGCGCCGATGATGGCAATCTTGAAACTAGACATGGCGTTTGCGGGGTTCCTCGGAGGCGGTCGTCGCGCGCAGGGCGCGGGTCCAGTCGGCGCATTCCGGCCGGGCGCACCGCCGAAGGGCGGCGCCGCGGCCCAGGTGGGGCGATGGCAGTCTTGGGTGGTATTTGCTCATCCAGCTGCTCTTCTTGATCGCCTGATCGCTCTGCGCGAGGCTAGTATGCGCAACGTTTCACGGCCGACCAGAGAGAATTTGTGCTTTCATGGGTAATTCTGTGCTCGAGAAATTGGCCCATCGTGCGCCGGTCATGCGCACCGTTTCGCTGCCGCGCGGCCGGCATCGCCTGCACACCATGCCGACCAGCGCCGGCTACGAGGTCCGCACCGATGCGAGCTATGACTGGGACGGCCGAAGGCGCGGCCAGACGCCGTTCACCGTGCTGCAGCACACGGTTTCCGGCGTCGGCCGGCTGCGCTACGACCGGCGCAACTATCGCCTGACGGCCGGCGAGACCATGCTGGTGCTGGTGCCGCACAACCACCGCTACTGGGTCGAGGCGGGCGAGCGCTGGGAGTTCTTCTGGATCTCGATGAACGGGCAGGAGGCGCTCCGCATCCATCGCTCGATCCTCGCGGCGACGGGACCCGTCTTCCGGCTCCGGCCCGACACGATCGAGCATCTCGCCGATTGCAGCCTGCGCCTGGTCGATGGCGGCGAGACGCCCGGCGCGGCCTCGGCGATCGCCTATGAGGCGGCGATGGCGCTCTATGACGACGTGTTCGGGCCGCATGGCGATTCGCGCGCCGAGGACGGCGCCATCCAGCGCGTCGTCGACCACATCCTCGCCAATCTCGACAAGCCGCTCACCGTGCCCGACCTCGCCGAGGTCTCCGGCTTCAGCCGGGCGCATTTCTCGCGCATGTTCACGGCGAGCGAGGGCATGCCGCCGGCCGAGTTCGTGCTGCAGGAGCGGATGCGGCGCGCGGCGCGTCTGCTCGCCGGCCAGCAGGTGCTCTCCGTCAAAGCCGTGGCGGTGCTGTCCGGCTTCGACGATTCCAACTATTTCGCCAAGGTGTTCCGGCGCTTCTTCGGCACCAGCCCGACCGAGTTCCGCACCACGGGCATGTATGCGAGCCCGAGCTGACGGTGGAGTTTCCACAGCCGCGATTTGGCGGCGCCGCTCCGGAAGGCGCTGTCGTCGCCGATTCGTGATCTGTCAACCGGCAACTACATGTTGACGTTTTGGCGCCCAGGGCGTCTACATCTGCGTGTCGAGGTTCTCTTGAGTCGCAAGGCTCGAGGGTTTGAGGGAATGCCGGGACGTCCCGAAAGGGCGAAGCCGGAGCTGCCCCCGCAACTGTGAACGGCGAGTATCCGCCCGGAGAGACCACTGGGGCCGAAAGGCCCTGGGAAGGTGGGCGGAACGACGACCCGTGAGCCAGGAAACCTGCCCCGACAGCGTTGAAACGTCCTCGGGCGGGGTGTCCCGGTGGAGCGCTGGATCCTGTGCGGCCTTTTCCGGGGCCGTTGGTCCTGTTCGCCTCCGCTCGGCCTTTGCTCCCAACATTTGGGCTGAAGCCGATGTCTCTTGTTCTCGACCATGATCGCGCGGCGCCGGTCGCTCCGGCCAATGGCAGCGCTGCGTCCAAGCCGGCCGCGCCGGCCTTCCACGTCATCCGCCGCAACGGCTCGCTCTCCGATTTCGACGCTGCCAAGATCTCGGTCGCGCTGACCAAGGCGTTCCTCGCCGTCGAGGGCAACAGCGCCGCCGCGTCGCGCCGCGTGCACGAGATCGTCAGTGACCTGACCGACCAGATCGTCGCGGCGCTGACCCGCCGCGCCGCCGGGGCCGATCGCGTGCTGCATATCGAGGACGTCCAGGACCAGGTCGAGCTGGCGCTGATGCGCGGCGAGCATCACAAGGTCGCCCGCGCCTATGTGCTCTATCGCGAAG